>NZ_JAPZSS010000092.1:0-9605 GCF_027532015.1 Microcystis sp. LE19-131.1A
ATAAATTCTCTCTAGCATTTTCTGGCTCTCGGGGTTTAGGTCTCTAATCAATCTCATTGTATTTTCCTGCTGCTTCGTTTTTTTATGTATTATACTTCTTAATTTTTTATTTGGGTAATTAATTTTGCATGACTACTTACAGGGGTGACTATCAAAGCACTCACCGCCAAGACAGAGGAAGCAATTGAGAGTTTTAATAAGCTATGCTTACCTCCCCCCGCAAATCAATCAGTTTTGCTAATTTTTGAGTCATAATTAAAAACTCCATTTTTAGATAAACAACCATGGCGTAGCACATAAAAGCTTAAAATAAATGAAAAAATGATTAATTTTTTGCTCAAGATGGCCTTAAATGAGCTTTGGGATAGAGAGACTTGTGGCAAGATATAATTAAGGTATATTTGGGGGAAGAAATTGGATTATGGAAGAACTTTTAGAATTAAAAGCTTTGCTCTTAAAAGGTGATATTAAAGGTTCACTGGCGATTGTAGAAGAACTTGAAGATATGAGCAAAAATGGGATTATTAGCACCATTCGTGGTTATGCTGTTATCTTATTACTTCATTTAATTAAACAACAGGCAGAAAACCGAACCACTCGTTCTTGGGATGTCTCCATTCGCAATAGTGTTAGAGAAATTCAACGCCAAAATAAACGCCGAAAAGCGGCAGGATATTATTTAAGTGATGAAGAATTAACAGAAACTTTAAACGATGCTTATCTTAATGCTTTGGATGCCGCTTCTTTAGAAGTCGAATTAGGTCGTTATCAATCGGAGGAAATAGAAGCTATAATTGACAAAAATAAACTGATTAGCGATGCTTTCCTTTTAATCAAAACCGTCTCTCCTTAGAAAGATTATGACAGACTCAATCTCTCAAGAACAAGCCCAAGAAATGTTACATTGGTTAAACAAAAATCGTGACACCGTGCTTGATTTATATAAGAATCAATACATTGCCTATAATGAAAAAGGGGTGATTGCTCACGGTGAAAATTTACAGAATGTTATGGAATAAGCCAAGACAACCAATCAAGAATTTGTCATTTATCTTGTTCCTCGTTGTCGTTATTCTATGCAAATTCTACCCGTTCAAGTTTAAAGTAGTTTAAGATGATTTTGACAACGGCAAAATTCTATGAAAATAACCCTTTATCAACCGACGTTATCGTTATTATTGCTGCTGTTGCTATCCGGTGGTTGTGCAGTCAATCAGGAAAAAGGCAAAATCACCACTCCGCAAGCGTCTCCCCTAGCAGAAATCGTTCCTTGGCAGATGGTCGAACGGGTTACTATTTTAAAAGCCAATCAGGATCCCATCTATGCTTTAGCCATTAGTCCCGATAACTCCAGGCTGCTGAGTGGTAGTTTTGACGGCACTGTTAGGGAATGGGACCTAAAAACCCAAAAACCTCTCAGGACTTGGCAACTAGGAGATACCGTTAACGCTATCCAATTTAGTCCCGATGGTGAGACTTTCGTAACTGCCGATGCGGGGGGAAAAGTGCAACGCTGGAATACGCGCACGGGAAAATTGGAAATGACCTATCCTGGCCATGCTTTTCTCGTTACCGATGCCGCTATTTCTCCCGATGGCAAAATTTTGGCCACGGGTAGCTGGGATCGTACAGTTAAACTCTGGGATTTTCAGACGGGTACACTGTTAAAAACCCTGCGCGGCCATAATCATCCGATTCAGTCGATCGCATTTAGTCCCGATGGTAAAGGAATTGTTAGCGCCGATTACGATGGCTTCGTTAAACTGTGGAAAGTGAGTACCGGTCGCTTTATTCGTGCCTATGCAGGTAATTTATTCCCCGTTTATCGGGTGCTTTTTTCTAAGGATGGTAATACCGCCGGTACTGCTAGTCAAGACGGTTCGATCCGCGGTTGGCAAGTGAAAAGCGGCATCGGCACCACTACTATTCTCGCCCATAACGACGCTGTTACTGATATGGCCCTGCTCGATGGGGGCAAAGTTTTGGCCAGCACCTCCGGGGATGGAACCGTCAAATTTTGGGATGTTAATACCCGTCGGCACTTGAATACTCTAAAGGGAAACGTCATCTTAAGAATGGTTGCCAGTCAAGATGGTCGTTGGTTAGTCACTGGAGATCGAGACGGTGCGATCGCACTGTGGCGGGGAATCTAATTGACTATAATTAAGACTAGAGTGTTTTCTAGGGTGAAATATAGCTATGGCAGCAGTGATTTTAAACTTAGATACAGTCAATCTCAGCGATGAGCAGTTTTACCGTCTCTGCCAAGTTAACCCAGATTGGCAATTGGAAAGAAACGTTCAAGGAGAATTAATTGTGATGCCACCTGTTGGGGGAATTAGCGGCAACCGAGAGGCCGATTTTATCATTGACTTAGGTATCTGGAATCGTCAAAACCGATTGGGTAAAGTCTTTAGTTCGGCGACGATTTTTCGTTTGCCGAAAGGCGGAGATCGCGCTCCCGATGCCGCTTGGGTGAGTTTAACTCGTTGGCAAGCTCTGAGTCGAGAAGAACAGGAGAAATTTCCGCCTATTTGTCCAGATTTCGTCATTGAACTGCGCTCCCGTAGCGATTCCCTCCCGGAAATTCAAGCTAAAATGCGGGAATATCTTCACAGTGGTTTGCGATTAGGTTGGCTAGTTAATCCTCAACAACAACAGGTGGAAATTTATCGTCCTCAGCAACCCGTAGAAATTATGGAACTACCCGCTAATTTCAGCGGAGAGGATGTCTTACCAGGCTTTAGTCTATTTATCTCTATTTTTGAGTAAAATATAGTCAAGACTGATGTATGATTCTACTTGTAAATTTATCGCCCTGGAATATTCGAGAGATTTAGCCACTTGGTTATTAGGTAAACCTTTGGATTTAACCGAAATTAAACCCTCAGAGTTATCATTAGAGCCGATAAGAGCCGATAGTTTAATCTTTTTGGAGTCAGAAGAACTAATCTTACATATTGAGTTCCAAACCGACCCTAAAGAGGATATTCCCTATAGAATGCTCGATTATGCCACAAGACTCTATCGACGCTATCAAGGCAAACCTATCTATCAGGTAGTGATTTATCTAAGGAGAAGTACCTTACCCCTAGTCAGACAGAATGACTATCAACAGGGAAAAACTTATCATCAATTTGAGGTGATTAGACTATGGGAACAACCCTATCAACCCTTATTGCAAGCACCGGGACTATTGCCCTTTGCTATACTAGCTCAAGCTGAGGAGCAAGAGAATTTACTGCGGCAAATCGCCCAAAAAATCGAACAAATCAGCGACAGTCGAGAACAAAGCAATCTGGCTGCCTCCACCGCAATTCTCGCCGGATTAGTATTAAACAAAGACATCATTCAACAATTGTTGAGGAAGGACATTATGAAAGAATCTGTCATCTATCAGGAAATCAAAGGGGAAGGAAGACAAGAAGAAGCCATCAATTTGCTTCTACGTCAATTAAATCGGCGTATAGGTGGCATTTCTGCCGAATTATCTGCCAATATCCAAAGTCTTTCTCTAGAAAATTTAGAAAACTTAGGAGAAGCTTTATTAGATTTTCAGTCAGTAGAGGACTTAGAACAATGGCTAGAAAATGAGCGTTTTTAACTAATTTACTGCGGTTATTTTTATTCTATTAATTCCCTCTATTATCATTATGTCAGATCATCAAGCTAGTTATGCCGTCAATGCAATGTTAGGTCGATTGTATTTGAAAAATAAGGCGTTTCAGTCCCTAAGTTTTGAAGAACAACAGTCGATAGTTTTGGACATAATTAAAGAATCATTCCGTTGCGATGTCAATATCAGTGAAATTCTCAGCAATGAGTGTTTTTATGATTTTGATGATGTGGAAGAACAGAGAACGATAGCAACGATATTTAAAATTTGTTCCTACTGTGGTCAAGCATCAGCTAACGTACAAGACGATGGAGATAATTTTAGAAAAGCAGCAATTTGTTCCGATTGTCTTGCTAAATACTTCCCCGGTGGATATTAGAGATAATTTAATCTCAACCTAGGGATAATCAATATTCAACAATTGTTGAGGAAGGATATTATGAAAGAATCTGTCATCTATCAAGAAATCAAAGAGGAAGGAAGACAAGAAGGAGCCGTCAACTTGCTTCTACGTCAATTAAATCGGCGTATAGGTGAAATTTCTGCCGAATTATCCGCCAATATCCAAAGTCTTTCTCTAGAAAATTTAGAAAACTTAGGAGAGGCTTTATTAGATTTTCAGTCAGTAGAGGATTTAGAACAATGGCTAGAAAATGAGCGTTTTTAACTTTACTGTCCAAATAAAACCGAACTATTACCAGAGCCTTGGAACAAGATCCAAGTCATCAGCAGATTAGATACAAAAATCGCTAAGAGCATAGTGACTACGGCTGCGGTCGTAGCTTGGCCAACTCCTTTAGCACCGCCATCGGTCGTTAAACCCCAATTACAGCCGATAATCGCGATTAAAGCCCCAAAAACCAACCCTTTAACCGGTCCACTCAGCACGTCTCCCACGCGCAGGAAACCGCGAACCGAGTCGAGAAAAACTGAATTAGCAATCCCGTATAAACTTTGGCCGACCAGCAAACCGCTACCTAAACCGATCAGCAGCGCCATAATACTCAAAGCGGGAACCATCAGACAACAGGCAATTAAACGAGGCAGCACCAGATATTCCACGGGATCGGTTTTGAGCATATAGAGTGCGTCGATCTGCTCTGTCACCTTCATGGTGCCGATTTCCGCCGCAAAAGCCGATCCTACCCGACCGGCTACCACGATCGCCATCATAATCGGACAGAGTTCCCGACCGAGAGCAAGGGCCAAAATTCCCCCCACCATACTGCCAGCACCCAAAGCTTGGAACTCCCGGGCCACTTGGATGGTAAAGATCATCCCGATCACCGCAGCCGTGATCATGGCAATAATCAGGGAAGCAGGCCCGGCTGCCACCATTTGTTCTTGGGTGACGCGCCAATCGGGTTTGCGCGTGAATAGGAAGTAAAAAACCCTGCCGGTTAAGAGTATCGCTAACCAACAGCGCCGAAACCAAGAGCTTAATTCCTTGCTAAAAATCGCCAATAAATCCTTCATGGCCACCAAAATCGATCGGACTAGAGAAAAGTCTATCCTGTTTTGTCTTCTAACTCCCATTTCCTACCACGCTATGGATAGCGCAGAATTTTTATACTGAACTAAAATAGCGATCGCTGATTAGCTGGTAGTGAATAATTAGAACTCTTGCAAATTGATTATATGTTATAGTGATAGGTTGGCCAATTCAAGTCTGAATTGCATCACTATCTGAAAAAAGAGCGGAAGTTAGGGAACTGGTTCCTCGCTATCCACTTTCGGGGTTGGGTTTTGGGGAGATTGCTGAAGTTCTTGCCAGCGAGTTTCTGCCAGTTGTTTTTGTGTTTGCACTTCTTGGTCATTGGAACGATAACGAAGTGATTCTTGATAAGCTTGAATCGCTCGCTCGTATTGACCGAGTTTAAACCAACTATTGCCTAAACTTTTCCAGGTTTCGGGGTTATCTTTTTGTCTTTGAATCGCCTGTTGATAGGCGGTTATGGCTTGGGAATAGTCGCCTAAACGATAGCAAGCGTTACCGATACCGATAAAAACTTCAGATTTTCGGGAAGAAATACGGCGAGCTTTTTCGTAGGATGCGATCGCTTCTTGAAATCTTTCCAGTTGATGAAGTAATGCGCCTTGATTTAACCAAGCTTGATAATAATTAGAATTGGCTTTAGTTGCTTGAGTAAATGCCTCCAAAGCTTCTGAATTGCGGCCTAATTTTTGCAGAATAATCCCTTGACTATAGTAAGCTTGGGAAAATTGGGGATTAAATTGTCCGGCTTTGCTATAACTTTCTAAAGCATTATTAATTTTATTTAATTGATACAAACTATTACCTTTTTGATACCAAATTAAGGCATTATCTGACTCGATCGCTAAAGCCTGATCGTAGGCTTTAACTGCCCCTTCATAATCCTCAAGATTTTGTAATGACCAGCCTTTTTTATACCAGATTTTGGCATCATTTTGCTGAAAAGTTAACAATTTTTCAAGAGCTTTTTGAGCGGCGGAATATTGTTGCAGTTCTAGATAAATATCGGCTTTACCTTGCCAAGCTTGACTAGCGGCAGGATTAAGAGATAAGACCCGCTCAAAACTTTCTAAAGCCTCCTGATTTTTATCTAATTTATCTAAAGCTTCCCCGCGACCGAGCCAAGCTTGCCAAGCGGAATCTGGGTTAATTTGAATAGCTTTTTCGTAGGTATTTAAAGCTTCCGAGTATCTTTTTAAAGCCAATAAAGCATCGGCTTTTCCTTGCAATGCCTCAAGATAATCGGGATTAATTTTTAAGGCTTGACCATAGGAATTAAGGGCATCAGTATAACGTTTGAGTTGATAAAAAGTCTGACCTTGTTGATAGTAACCAAGAGAATTACGAGAATTTTGCCAATAGTCAAAACCCAGATAAGCACCAGCTATTAAACCAATTGTCCCCGATACAAACAAGATTTTTGTTAGCAAAGATTTCCCTTGACGAGCAACTTGACTTTGAGATTTCACTGCCTGGGTAATTTTCGGATCGAGATGATGAATTTTTCCTAATTTTCTCAGAGCGATTAATGCTTCACTGGCGCTGGTATAACGCTGACGAAAATCATAGCGGATCATGCGATCGATAACATCACTAAACTCGGCGCTAGTCATGGCCAAATGTTGCCAGAGAATTTCCCCCGTGCGAGCATCCAAGGGAATATCTTCGGGAGCTTTACCGGTTAAAGCTTGTAATCCAATCATACCAGTGGCATAGATATCGCTACTAAAACGGGGATAACCTTGGGCCTGTTCACTGGGGAAATAACCGGGGGTACCGATAGCGACTGTAGAAACGGTTTTACCTTCTTTAACTACTTGAGTGCTAATTTGTTTGACAGCACCAAAATCAATTAAAACCAATTGATCATCTTGACTGCGACGAATAAGATTGAAGGGATTAACATCGCGATGGATCACCTGTTTCTGATGGACAAATTCGAGAATTGAGAGAATTTCTGTTAATAAAGCCACTACTTTCTCTTCATTTTGCCTATAGACACCGGCAGTAATTTCTGTGGCTAAATCTTCCCCTTCAATGTATTCTTGCACGAGGAAAAATTGCCCATTTTCCTCAAAATAAGCAAATAAACGGGGAATATGGCGATGATTGCCCAATTCTTGCAGGATTTTCGCCTCGGTTTCAAAGAGTCGTCTAGCGATGGCTACAGTTTCGGCATTCCGGCACTGGGGTTGAAATTGTTTGATCACACAGCGATTTTGATTGGGTAACTGGCGATCGCAGGCCAAAAAAGTCTGTCCGAATCCCCCTTTTCCCAATTGACGGATAATTTGGTAGCGATGACTAAGGATTTTTCCGGCAGCGAGTTCCATAGACGATGGCAATCCGAGGTTTTTTACCATTCTAGGCTTTTCGACTCTCTTTTGCGGTCGATGGACAAAATGCAGAAATTCTGCCATTCTACTTTTTTCCCTATAGAAAGGGAAAAAATTCCCTGTTGAGGGGACTGACATGACAGACAGAAAAAAATAATCTAGAAATAGAGAAAGTTCACTGTTGTTTTTTCAGAGGATAACCGCTATGTCTATCAATCCTGTTACCAGAGCCAGCACAGCTTTACTGATTACCCTGCTCATGGGTTCCATGTCCGGCACTTTTCCCGTCCTCGCTCAAAGTAATATTAATCGGCCACGTCTGATCGCTCAACAAATCTCGATTCCGGCGGGAACAGTTATCCCTTTGAATTACGAGAAAGCCGATAAAATTTTAGTTTCTAAAAGTGATGTTATTCCTCTGACTTTAACTGTAGCCAGAGATATTCGTAACCGGAATGGGAGTGTGGTGATTGCAGCGGGAAGTGAAGTCAAGGGTACTTTACAAGCGATGGGCCAAGGTGTGCGGTTTATTGCCGAGGAAATTCGCCTCGATGGGGGTAATCGCACTATTCTCCTCAATGCCACTTCGCGATTAATTACTACCACTGAAACCGTGCGTAAAGGGGCAAAAACTCAAGATATCTTAGTGGGAACCGTCGCCGGTGCGGGAGCAGCCACAGCGATCGCTGCTCTCACAGGCGATCGCAAGATTGAAGTTCTTGATGTTTTAGCGGGGGCAGCCGTGGGAACCCTTGCAGGATGGGGTTTACCGACGGCGGGAATTGTCGGTGGTAGTTCCGTGCAGTTATACTCTGTTAACCCCGATCGAGATTTAAATATTACCCTGCAATCGCCCCTAGTGATCAGAGATTAGTAAACGCCAAACCTTAACCAAATCCGCCAGCAGACGGATTTGGTGTCAATCGTCGGTTATTTCTGGATTTAAACGGAGCGATCAATTTGTTAGATTTTTAATAGTCGGTCTGTCAACCGATAGACAGAAACAGTTAAAACATCAGAATTCAGAGATCAAAGTATGAAACTTCCTACAGGGTTACGGCGAACTATTAGCCATGCTTTGGCAACTTTTCTGGGAGTTATGCTCGGTTTTAGCAGTTTAGCGGCGGTAAATGCTCAAAATCTGCCCACTGCTGCCGCCGATCTGGCCAGAATTCCCCCGGAGATGACGGCGGAAAGTTTTGTCGCTAAGGCAGTGGCCCGCACAGGTGCGGCAGTGGTGCGAATTGACACCGAAGCGATCATTACTCGTCCCAATAGCCCCTTTTTTGATGATCCTTTTTTTCAGGAGTTTTTTGGAGAACAGTTTCGTCTTCCCACCCAGCAGCGAGTGGCGGGCCAGGGATCGGGTTTTATTATCGATGGCAGTGGTTTAATCTTAACTAATGCCCATGTGGTCGATAATGCCGATAAGGTAACGGTAACTTTAAAAGATGGTCGTAGCTTCAAGGGAGAAGTACGCGGTACTGATGAGATCACTGATTTAGCCGTGGTGAAAATTAATCCCCAAGGGGAAAAATTACCTGTGGCCGTCCTGGGCAATTCCGCATCCATACAAGTGGGGGACTGGGCGATCGCAGTAGGCAATCCCGTCGGTCTAGATAATACGGTAACTTTAGGAATTATTAGCACGATCGGGCGCTCGGCGGCTAAGGCGGGTATTCCCGATAAACGCATTGATTTTATCCAAACCGATGCCGCTATTAACCCGGGTAATTCCGGCGGTCCTTTACTCAACGCCCAAGGGGAAGTCATCGGCATCAATACGGCGATTCGTACCGATGCCATGGGCATCGGTTTTGCCATTCCCATCGACCGGGCCAAGCAGTTACAAGCGACCCTAGAATCAGGTCAAAAGGTGGCCCATCCCTATATCGGTGTGCAGATGGTTAATCTAACTCCCGATTTAGCCCGGGCTAATAATCAAAACCCCAATTCTGCCATGATCGTCCCGGAAGTGTCGGGAATTTTGGTGGTGAAAGTCCTACCCAATACCCCCGCCGAAAAAGCCGGGATCCGTCGCGCGGATGTGATTGTTAAAGCTAATAATCAACCGGTTAGCGATGGCGCTGAGTTACAGGAAATGGTGGAAAAAGCCGGGATCGGTCAATCTTTACCCCTAAGAATCAGAAGGGGGGAA
>NZ_JAPZSS010000055.1:0-2018 GCF_027532015.1 Microcystis sp. LE19-131.1A
GAAGATGCAAGGGTGATGCAAGGGTGATGCAAGGGTTTTAAGAGATTCTAGCAGATTTAAGTGCATTTGGGAAGCTCTCAATCAAGCTAAAAGCCCTTTCCTGTAAGGTTTTTACCATTATTCAGCAAACCCTAAATAGGGGTGAGTTCTCGGCTTTGGGGCCAGAGAAACACCACTTTTTTACTGTTTATTTTGACTTTTCTTTTTTAGATTATGCGTCTTTTAGCTGCCTTTGATCGCTACCCCGATAGTGTATCGTTAACCCTAGAACCAGTAGCCACCGACTCGCAAAAATTTGATTTATATTTAACTTTACACCTACAAGCTCAAATTCAATCTCTCCTTGGCGGGGAAATCAAATGGGGACTAAAAGGAGGAAAATTAGATTTTCTTTTAGTTAATTGTCACCTAACACCAAATCCTCTTTCTAGTCAAGAGTTATACATAAATCGTATTAATAATTATCAATGGCGGTTATCTTTCAAAAGTCCTCAGTCAATATTTACAGGAGCGCTCGAAAGGATTAACCTAGGAACCGTCAGTGTGGAGGAAGAACCTTATCATCTGACGGTGCAATTTTCGCTGACAGCTGCGGATATCTGTATCACGGAAACATCGGGATTATGGAAACACGATCTAAGTCCCAATAAACATAGTATTTTAGAGCGAAAGTTAGCATTTTTCCTAATGGAAAATCAATTTGATGCTTTTTTGAGTCGTATTTCTTTGGGTTCATCGCAGGCAGAATTAGATAATGTTCTAGTTGAACCGCAACCGGCAGCATCAGAAAATTTAGAGAAATTGCAGACACAAATCGAGGGAATTTATGCTGCTATTAGTGATGATTTTCTGGAATTAGCCCGATTAGCTGAACTTAATCCCCTAAAAGATTTTACTGGGGCAAATCTCCTGGCAGCGGAATTAAGTGGTATATCTTTAGGCATGGCCAATCTCTATCAAGCGAATCTGCGGGGGGCCAATTTAACCGATGCTGATTTGAGCGAAATTAATGGCAGTCATGCTAATTTTAAGGGAGCAGATTTAAGCGGAGCCTTATTAGCTAATGCCGATTTAAGTTATGCTGATTTTTACCGTTCTAGTTTGGCTTTAGCTAATTTAATTGGCTCCAATTTAGAAGGAGCTAATTTGGTTGAAGTCAACATCACTCAAGCTAATTTTAGCGGGGCAAAAGTGCAGGGGGCAAAGTTTGCCGATAACGTGGGGATGACTGAGGAATTGCGGGAAAATTTACGCTTGCGCGGAGCTTTCTGCGATTAGTCAACTATTCAGCCTCTAAATGACACCAAATACCCTCACCTTTCACCGAAAATAGCGTTATTAAATAACAAAAGAAGATTAGAGATTTTCCTCGATATTTATGCCCAATTCCCGCAGTTTAGCCGCTAATTTCGCCGCTTTTTGCTTTTCTTGCTCGACTTGGTTTTCTGCCTCTAAAACCCGATTTTCTGCCTCTAAAACCCGATTTTCTGCCTGTTGTGCCGCTTCTGCGGGAGTGGGTACTAATTCGCCTTTGGAGGTAAAATAGCGCAATTTATTGGCAGATAAACCCAAATATAAGCCTAATTGTTGACTCCAGAGCCATCCCTGGGGATTGGGGGTAATCGGTTGATATTGACCGCTAATTAGGGTAAATCCCTGAAATTCTAAGCTTTCTGGGTCAAACCAAAAATAATCGGGAGTGCGAAATATGTCCTGATAAATTTGTTTTTTCTCCTCTCGGTCAACTTTGGCGGTACTATCGGAGAGAATTTCGATAATTAAATTGGGATATTTGCCCTCTTCTCGCCAAATTACCCAACTTCTGCGGTTGGGGTTGGGATTTGTCCCCAAAACGACGAAAAAATCCGGACCACGGAAGAATTCTGACTTTTTCTGGTTGGGACTGTAATAAATGGTTAAATTGCCGGCGGCAAAATAATCTTCTCGCTCGCGCCACCACCATTCTAAACACTGAATTAATAAAATAATTTGTTGTAGATGTAGGTTACTTTCCAAGG
>NZ_JAPZSS010000270.1:0-7933 GCF_027532015.1 Microcystis sp. LE19-131.1A
ATAATACAAGGTTAATCAAAGGAAGTCAAGCTGTATCCTTAACAAGGGAATAGTCAAACTAGGAGCCGTGTGATGCGAAAGTCTCACGCACGGTTCTGAATGGGAGGGGAGGTCGGTGACGACCTTCTCGACCCCTAATAATATAAACTTAAAACTACCATGGTATTAACTCCGACAATTGGCGAAAAATCCTATAATCGTCAGGATTGGCAAAAAGGCTATCAATCCCAACCTAACGAGTACGATTACGAGGTAGAAGATATCGAGGGGCAAATTCCCCCCGATTTACAGGGTACAGTCTTTAAAAACGGCCCTGGTTTACTCGATATCGCTGGCACGGCGATCGCTCATCCCTTCGATGGAGATGGTATGATCAGCGCGATTAGCTTCAATCATGGGCGTGTACATTATCGTAATCGTTTTGTTAAAACCCAAGGTTATCTCCAGGAACAGAAAGCGGGAAAACCCCTTTATCGCGGTGTTTTCGGCACGAAAAAACCGGGGGGAGTTTTCGGCAATGCTTTTGATTTGCGTTTGAAAAATATTGCTAATACTAATGTTATCTACTGGGGTGATAAATTACTGGCACTTTGGGAAGCGGCCGAACCCCATCGCCTCGATTCTAAAACCCTTGATACTATTGGTTTAGACTACCTCGATGGTATCTTGGAAAAAGGCGATGCTTTTGCCGCTCATCCTCGCATCGATCCCGCTTGTATTTTCGATAATCATCAACCTTGTCTGGTAAATTTTGCCATTAAAACGGGTTTGTCGAGTGCCATTACTCTCTACGAAATTAGTCCCACGGGTAAGTTATTACGTCGTCATACCCACAGCATACCGGGCTTTTGTTTTATCCACGATTTTGTTATTACTCCCCACTACGCTATCTTTTTCCAAAACCCGGTTGGTTATAATCCTTTTCCCTTTCTTTTTGGGTTAAAAGGTGCGGGAGAATGCGTTATCAATCAACCGGACAAGTTAACTAAGATTATTATTATCCCCCGGGATCCTAACAAAGGAGAAGTGAAAGTTTTAGAAACTCCATCGGGTTTTGTCTTCCATCATAGCAATGCTTTTGAACAAGGGGAGAAAATTTATATTGATTCTATTTGTTATCAATCCTTACCACAACTGGATTCAAATAGCAATTTTCAATCGGTAGATTTTGATAGTTTAGCTCCCGGACATCTGTGGCGATTTACACTAAATTTATCAGAAAATACCGTTACAAGAGAATGTATTCTAGAGCATTGTTGTGAGTTTCCCAGCATTAATCCTGCAAAAGTTGGTCGAGATTACCGTTATTTATACATCGCTGCCGCTCATCATGCCACTGGTAATGCTCCTTTGCAAGCAATCTTAAAACTGGATTTATTAACGGGAGAAAAACAATTACATTCTTTTGCCCCCCGGGGATTCGCAGGTGAGCCAATTTTTGTGCCTAAACCCGATGGAATCGCTGACGATGATGGTTGGTTATTGGTAGTCACTTACGATGCAGCCAATCATCGATCGAATATGGTAATCTTAGATGCTAAAGATATCACTAATTCCCTAGCAGTTATCCATCTTAAACATCATATTCCCTACGGGTTACACGGTAGTTGGACTAGACAATGTTTTTAAGTTAATTCTGTGGGGGTGGATTGAAAACCCACCCTGACTAAACTTTACTCTTGAGAGCCTTCTTGTAGTAGCCAAAAACCAGCGAAGGATTCCGATTCAGGGTTAGATTGAATGGCTAAAAAATGCAGATTATTGGCTTTTTGTTTAGCTTCTTCAAAGTTTTTGGCTTCCTTTAAAGTCTCGGTATTAGTGACGTTGACGAGAATCCAGCTATCACTAGCACCCGTTTCTAAACGTAGCACGGGACGGGAACCAGTTTCTAACTTTAAATAGGCCATTTCTAACCCTGACATCCAACCAGCTAGGGGTAAAGCGCGGGGGGAAAAAATAACTAAACCGGGGATTTTTAGATTCTCATCTAATCCCATCCCCAGTATAGGCAAATTTTCTCCGAAGCTAATATCCCAATCTTTTATATCATGAAAAGAAGACAATTCTAGCGTGACAAAAGCCCATTTATCGGCCTTATCTCCCCGGACAGCATCGGGAAGGGGAACAGCATTTAAAGGGGGATAATTCACGGAAGCAGTTTTAGTTAAATTTTGATCATAACCAACTTCTTGGGGATAGAAATTAACCATTCTTTCTTCTATCCATCTCGTTAAAGCATGAGTGCGACGACTAGGGGAAGCGGGAATACCGATATCCTCGCAAGCTTTGCTAATCATGTTATTCATCTGACGACGGAAAAAGCGAATTTTTTTGGGAGTTACCCCCGCTGCCTTGATAGCTGCAGTAATTGCCTCTGATAACCATTGGGAATTAACCATCGTATTAGGACAATAACTGGCATATTTAAATATTGTATCGGAGGAGCGATCGATTGTTACTGGAGTTTCACAGATTAACAATTCCCATCTTTTTTTATTATTTTCATCCACCACCGGCCGCGAATAAAAATCAAGTTCCCAAATAGTCATATTTTTTTCAGTTATCAGTTATCAGTTATCAGTGATTCAGTTATCAGATTTGAGTTTTCAGTGAACAATATTAAGTGGCAAGTTCCGAGATGTCTTTTCACTGATTACTGTTTACTGATTACTGTTTACTGCTCACTGCTCACTGAAAAATTCCCTATCCCCGACAACAGTACGAACGCGGTAGATAGGACGTTTTTGGGATTCATGGTAAGTTCGCATCAAAATTTCTGCCAAAAGACCAAAACAGAGTAATTGTACCCCAGTTAAAAAGAATAACACAGCCAGGATTAACAAAGGTCGATCGCCGATTTCTTGTCCGAAACCGAGTTTGAGAATAGTCAGATAAGTGCCTAAAATAATCCCCACTACCATGGATAACAGTCCGTAGAGTCCAAAAATGTGCATCGGACGGGTGAGGAACTTTTTCATAAAAAAGACAGTAAATAAGTCCATAATCACGCGAATTGTGCGACCTAAACCATATTTACTCTGTCCGAACCGTCTAGCGTGGTGATTAACGGGAATTTCGGTTATTTTTGCCCCTTCAATAAAAGCTAACGCGGGTAAAAAGCGATGTAATTCCCCGTAGAGATTCATATCGGCGATTAATTCGGCTCGATAGGCTTTCAAAGAACAACCGTAGTCCTGTAATTTGACCCCTGTTACCTTTGCTATCAGCCAATTAGCTATTTTTGAGGGTAAAAGCCGTTTTACCCGGTCATCTTGGCGATTTTTGCGCCAGCCACTCACGAGGTCATAACCTTCCTCTAATTTGGCCAATAATAGGGGTATATCATTGGGATCGTTCTGTAAATCGCCGTCGAGGGTAATGATGACCCGTCCCGTGGCATAATTAAATCCGGCAGCCATAGCCGGGGTTTGTCCGTAGTTGCGTCGCAATATTACCGCCTTGAGATCATCGCGATTTTTGGCTAAATTAGTTAAAACCTCGGTGGAACCGTCCTTAGAACCGTCGTCAACACAGATAATCTCGTAGTTAATTCGATAAGAACGCAAAATCGAGGCGATACTCTCCACGAGATGGGAGATACTGTCCACTTCGTTATAAATGGGAACCACTACCGATAAAGTCTGGGTGGCAGCCTGCGGGTTGGGTTCATTGACACTGATGGACGGTGTAATCGGGGACATAGTTGACTGACGTGGGGACGTTCTGGGGCGATTGTATCACAATTCAGTTATCAGTTATCAGTTATCAGTTATCAGTCATCAGATGTGAGTTGTCAGTTCACTGATTACTGTTTACTGTTCACTGTCCACTGTTCCCTGAAAATACCCCCCACTTCCCACTTCCCATTATCCACTCCCTGTTCCCTGTTCACTGCTCCCTGTTTGCTTTTTGGCTAAAATTGCCTGACGAAAACCTAAGACGACGAGAATATTGGAGAGGGTGAGGAAAAGTTCGGCGCTGCCGTGTAACCAATCGACGTTGGCTAATTCTTGACCATAGTGGATTTTGGCGTAGATACCGGCAGGAATGGTGATAAAAACGAAGATTAACAGCACATAAAAGCCAATTAGGGCTAAAAGAGGCATTTTTCCCGAACGAGTGACAAACCAAAGAAACCCCAGATAGGGAAACAGGGAAATGGCAAATAAACTGTCTTTATTCATTGTTAACGCTAATTTTACTGGAACGCCACAGCCACCAACCGGCAGCACAGAGGGTAAAATTTCCTAAGACAGTCATGGCTGCCTGTAGGGTGACTAACCAGGATAAGGCACTGATATTATCAAAAAAATGCCATGTACAGGCACACATGGCCCCAATTAAAGCGGGTAACATCCCCCAAGATAACATTCGCCACGATCGATCGCTACTGATGTCGCTATAGGTCCAGACTAACCAGATTGCCGCTATCCATTCTACGACACTCGATACATGAACCATCCACGTCGGTATTGATAAAGCATTCATTTTTTTACAGTTATCAGTTATCAGTGGGTAAGTTATCAGTTATCAGATTTGAGTTTTAAGTGAGCAGTATTAAATAGAAGTTTCCTACTCTCTTATCTCGTTCCCATGTTCTACCTGAAGGATACTTTAAGAGCCTTAAATATTGTGTGTCAAGGCAGAGCCTTGGCACCAGCAAAACTTTCTAGCCATTGAATTACCTGTTGAGCTAAACTAACATTGTTTAATCGATCGATCTCGCGAATGCCGGTGGGACTGGTGACATTAACTTCCGTCAGATAGCCACCAATCACATCTAATCCGACAAAATATAGGCCATCTTCTCGTAATTTTGGGGCTAAAGTGGCACAGATTTCTAATTCTCGATCGCTGATTTCTGTTTTTGCTACTCGTCCACCCACGGCCATATTACCGCGAAATTCTGAACCGGTGGGAATGCGATTAACTGCCCCGATCGGTTCACCATTGAGGACAATAATGCGTTTATCTCCTTCTTTGGCAGCTGGTAAATAATCTTGAATCATTACTGGTTCTTGTCCCCATTTTGTGCTAATTTCAATCATTGAATTGAGATTGCGATCTTCGGGACTAAGAAATAAAATTCCCTCCCCTGCTTTGCCACCTAAAGGTTTCATAACTGCCGCCCCTTTTTGGTTGACAAATTCCCTAATCGTCGCTTTATCTTGGGAAACAATTGTGGCGGGCATTACCTGAGCAAAGTGAATCGTGTATAACTTTTCGTTGGCATGGCGTAAACCCCTAGTTGAGTTAATTACTTGAGTTTTTTGGGGGTCGATCAGGTCTAATAAATAGGTGGCATAAAGATAGGCAATTGTCACGGGTGGGTCTTTTCGCATCCAGACAAAATCGAAGTTTTCTAGGCAGGAAAAAACTGTCTCTTGTCTTTGATACCATTGAGATATAGCCTCCCAATGATTATCTTTTAACTCCACAGGAACCAGTTCAATTTTAGTTAGTTTTGCCCAAGCTTTTCCCGCAATCGCACTGAGATCGGTGATGGAAGTAATCCAAATTTCATGGCCTAATAATTGGGACGCTTCCATGATAGCTACACTGGTATCATGGCCCGGATCTAAATACTCGATCGGATCGATAATAAAGGCTAGTTTCATTAATAGTTTTTATCCTTAATTCTGCAACAGGGGAGCTAAACCACCACTTCTCTCTAAAGCATAGATGTCATCGCAGCCCCCGATGTGTTGATCGTTTATAAAAATTTGTGGTACACTTGTACGACCATTGGCTCGATCGGACATTTTGGCTCGCGCTTGTTCATCACCATCGATACAATATTCGGTAAACTCCACTCCTTTTTTCTTGAGTAATGCTTTAGCGCGGATACAGAAAGGACAGGAACTCCAAGTATAGATCTCAACATTAGCGGCCATAAAATTTATCTCCCTTCTTTACATATCTTAAATTTTAGCCGATAACCGAGCAGTGATCTTCCTTCAGGTCAGAAAACGCCAATTAGGGCGATTCCACCGATATATTCCTTGTATTTCCCATTCTTCACCGTTTTGAAAGCGAATACGGCAACTAACAGGGGGGGAGTCATCCTCACTTTCATTTACTTCTATTACCTCACAGGGAAACCAGTCGCAACTATCGGCAGCGTCTGCGGGAATCCATTCCCATAATCCATTAGACACCTCGATCGCATCTCCTACCTGTAATTTTTCTCTGGTTAACCTTAATTTTTGTAAATATTCTTGCCAATGAATCGGTTTTATGCTATTCAACCAAGCCAAGCCATACTGATCGCGGATAAATTGTACCGCACCGGAAGGGCGATCGTTAAGCCAATCATTGAGGAGGGAACTTTTCCAAGCTAAATTTTCCCGTTCTTGTTTGAGGATAAATTCCAGTAAAATCTCCCTTTGCATAGATGTTAATTCATCTAGGGGATTGCCATCAGCGAGGGAATTTCGCTCAAAAAACACCTCTAACAAAATTTCTTTTTGTTGTTGATTGAGAGGACAGGATAAAGCCTCACACTGGAGAAAAGCCGCTTTGAGAGTGGTTTCAATCTCATCTCGATCCATGAGAGTCCTAAAAAAGCTGATTTCAAAGGGTGACGATCCACGATAATCTAAGTATTGGGGAAATCATACCGTAAAATCACTCATCTATGACACCACGCTCGCTCACCGTTTTGCTCCTTTCTGTTCTTTTCTGGCTGTCTAGCTTGCTTATCATCCCTACTGCTCAAGCTTTGACCCCAATTCAACTATTAGATGTATCTTACAAAGACTGTCCCCCCGAATTAGCCGAGGGGAGTGTCACCAGTGGGGGAACCAGTTTTCCGGCTAATTGTTTTTTAATCACTGGCAAAGCTAAAAATAATTCTGGAAAAACCGTCTATGATGCCGATGTTTTTGGTCGGATTTACGATGCTAACGGGGAACCAGCTTTACAAAATCGTAGCCGAGTCGGGGCGATTCCCGAAGTGCCGCCGGGGATTAGTGATTTCGAGATCAGAATTTCTGTTTCTACCAATCAACCAACCCCCTTGCGACTGGAAAAATTCAAAGCTTCCGGTTTTACCAGTAGTGTGGATCCGCGGATTTAGAAACCGCTGCTGACCAGACTGCTGGCCCCTGTGGCTACGACACTCTGAACAACGTTGAGCAGCAGGAAAGCGAGGATCGGGGACAAGTCCATCCCGCCTAGGGGTGGGATAATCGAGCGAAAGAGGTTTAAATAGGGATCGGTAATCGGACTGAGAAAAGACATAATCTGATAGGCCCAACCGGCATTTTGGAACCAAGTCAGTAAAACCCTAACAATTAGGATTACCGAGTAAATTTGTAGGAAATTGTTGATTATCGTCAAAATAAACCCTATATCGCTCATAAATAAATCTTTCCTCAAGTAAGGCGTGATGGTTAGTTTAGCTTTGATCTTACCAAAAAAATCGTCTTTAGTTACTCTCGCCGTCCTATCTTAGTGGTTTTAACCAGCTATCGGCATTCCTCCCGGTTGACGGACACCGGGTAAGAAAACTGAATACAGTAGTTATCTTAATAGTGAGGTACGCAGTTTTCCTTTTGGGGAGACTCCGATTATTCAAGTAGTTTTTCCATAACCTTTGTATTCTCTGCATAAGTGAGATGCTCCCGAGTATTTACCGAATCACTACCTCTCAGGAGTGATAGGCAATTGATTAATAGCGATAATTGCCGTGCGATAAAGCAAGGGAAGAAAATAGACTCCTTCTGGTTAATCTGACCTTAACTTTGCTCCAAATCCCTCTAAAACAGTGATACCAGCGGAAGGGGATAATATCCACAAACGAGGGGCATTGTCTTCATTGTAACTCTGATTTTCCCGTTTAGCTTGTCTTTGCAGTTCGGCTAAAATCGTCAAAAGTTTCGCTAAACAATTACGAATCTCGCTACGGTTGGGAGGATTGCGATAGGGTTCA
>NZ_JAPZSS010000166.1:0-26591 GCF_027532015.1 Microcystis sp. LE19-131.1A
CAGCAACCCCTCTACCTAGTGGAAGTGCAGTTCCAACCGGACGACACCCTCTACTATCGACTTTTTGCGGAATTGTTCCTATTTCTAAAACAATATCAACCACCTCACCCCTGGCAAATTGTCGTCATTTATCCCCATCGTCGGGTGGAACGGGAACAATCGCTACATTTTGGCGAAATCCTCAATTTAGCAAGCGTTAGACGCATTTATCTCGATGAATTGCCCTACGGGGACAATCCCTCCTTAGGAATTGGTGTGATTAAATTAGTAGTAGAGTCGGAAACGGCAGCGGTGAGGACTGCTCAAACCCTAATCGAGCGGACCAGAGAAGAAATCACCGACCAGTCCAGTCAACGGCAGTTAATTGACCTAATCGAAAGTATCATCATTTACAAATTCCCCCAGAAAAGTCGCGAGGAAATTGAAACTATGTTTGGACTAAGTGATTTAAAACAAACGAGAGTCTATCAAGAGGCACTGGCCGAAGGAGAAGAACGGGGTCTAGAACGGGGTCTAGAACGGGGTTTAGAACGGGGTCTAGAACGGGGTCTGGAACGGGGAGAACGTCTGGTGGTGGAAAACCTGCTCCGAGTCCGTTTTGGTGAGTTAGACCCAGAAATTCAAGCTATTATCAGCCGGATTTTACAATTGTCCCCGGAAGAATTTACTCCTTTACTCCTACAGTATTCCAAGCAGGAACTCTTAAAGCGATTTCCCCCAGAAAAGTCGCGAGGAAATTGAAGCTATCACCCCCCTTATCAAGGGGGGAAGGGGGGATCGACACCCCCCTTATCAAGGGGGGAAGGGGGGATCAACACCCCCCTTATCAAGGGGGGAAGGGGGGATCGACACCCCCCTTATCAAGGGGGGAAGGGGGGATCGACACCCCCCTTATCAAAGGTAGGGTTAATTCATGAATTAACCCTACTATGAGAGTTTATTGATGAATTAACCCTACTATGACTAGATCAGGGGAGCAGAGAAGGGAGGGAGACCCTCCCTTTTATCGTGCCAAGGTTCTACCCTGGCACGATACAAATCGGACTAAATTAGACACAGACAAAACCAATCTCTGCGGATAAAATCTAGACGAAGTTGGCTGTCGTTAGGGCTAATGCGCCACCTCCCTGAAGGACAGTTAAGTTGGTTCCTAAGTTTTCAGCAACTTTCAATGTATTACCAGTTGCCGTAAACACAAGCAGATCGTTACCTGCCGCAATATTGACCTGAAAAGTACCAGCACCAGTGCCAGCGGCAGTATAAGTCCCTCGAATACCAAAGTTTTTATTGGCAGCAATAGCATCACCCTCTGCTAACAAGGTATAGTTGGCCACAACTCCTGTTTTGAACAGATCCGTGGCCTCGAATGACTGGATAATATCAGGTCCAGAGAGAGGATTAGTGGGATCAGGAGGAAGTGGCTGGGTCAACTGAGCAATGTTGCCATCGGTTAGGGTTTTAGTTGCAAAACCACTACCCGCCGCCGCCGCAAGAGTCGAATCCTTAGTTTGCACAAAGGTGTCAACGCCTGCACCGCCCGTTAGGGTATCCGCTCCGGCATTTCCTGTTAAGGTGTCGCCGGCTCCGCCTGCCTTAATCTGATCATTGAAGATCGATCCCTGTAACTTATTCACGCCCGTGAGAGAACCAAGAACCGTCGCGCCATTGGCGGCATTCCCAATCTTAGCCTGCATTGTTAAACCAGTAGTACCGGTTAGGGCCGAAGCGTCCACTGTATCTGCTACGATGGCACCTTGAACGGTCAGACCTGAATTCCCCGTCACGGTGACTGTCTCGTTTACGCCAGGTTCCTCGTTGAAGGTAATGCCCCCAGCCCCAGTAATAGTATGAACCGTGGCCGCATCGCTAGAGTCAATCACTAAGCTTTCCGTAAAGAGTTTTGTGGTACCATCCACAGGGTTGAGCTTAATACCACCAATCTTGATATCGTTTGTAGCCCCTGCGTCTCCAGGATCGCCAACTAAGTTCACCGTAACCTTGTCGGTGGTTGCCGTACCGTTAGTTGCCAACGATAATAGCCCAGTTTTGTTCCAAATGTTAAGGGTATTTTCTCCGGTGTTATAACGAATAGTGTATGCGCCAGCAGTACCATCTTCCAGAGTAACGGTGTTGACATCATTGCCAAAGAAGTCCGCCCGAAGGGTTGCAGCGGCAGTACCAGGCGCGGTTAAGGCTAAGGTTTGGATACCTGTGATGTTCGCATCTTCAGCAGTGATCGCCTCCGCGTCCGCTGAAGTTCCAAACGCTAAGGTATTAACCCCAGCATCACCAGCAATAATATCGGTTTTAGTGAAGCCGTCAATGAAAGTAATGCGATCATTATCATCGCCTCCAGATACCTTCACCGTATTATCACCGCCAACAGTCAAATTGTCTTCGCCAGCCCCTCCCGATAGGGTGTGATTACCCGTCGCCGCATTGAGGGTAAAAGTATCAACTTTTAAGCCGCCTTTAAACTCTAAGTCGCCAGTGGGAGTGACATTTGTCACGGTCAAATCCGCGTCAAACGTGTTCGCATCTACTAGCGTTACCGTCTTATCTAGGGAAGTGGCACCGTCAAGAGTTAAAGCTTTATCACCGGTAATGGTTAAGGACTTCAGCCCTAGGACTCCTCCCATTTCGATGGTATTGTCGAAACCGGCGCTGTTCACGGAAACTTTCTCGTAGCCGCCCGTCTTAGAAAGGTTGCTTACTGCGAGCACAGTATTGAAATTAGGGGCAGCTCCGGGGACAACTTGATTTAGCTTAATTGCTAGAGCATCTTCAGTGCCTGCTAAAGCCGCATCGGCAATAGTGAAGGTAGCATCAGAGCCACTCAAACTACGATTGATAGAAATCGTCTCCAGGGCCGACTGGAGGTTAGTCATTGTCAAATCACCATCACCACTGGTGTCATTGATATTGACCGTCTTCAGACCCGTAACGAAGGTGGAAAGAACCGTCAGCTCGTTGTCCACTAGAGTCGCATTCAAGGTACTGATATCCTTTAACAGGGTAGGCTGAACAGTGTTGATGTTCGCCGTATCCTTCTGCCAAAGAATGGTCAAGGTGGGATTAGTTCCCGTTCCTGTTAACTGATCACCCGAAGTAAAGGTATTCAGAACACCCCCTGCCTGACCGGCTACGGGAGGGGCCAAGAACTGGTTTCCTGACAAAATGTCCACATCGGGCGTTAACACAAAACTGTTGCCCACACTACCCGTCGTTGCTACAAACTCATCGATACTGGCTTCAGCAGTCGTTACGGTATCGGGATCATCAGTAACCGTGCTGATGCTTGCCCACCCAGCATTATAAATAGCAGTATTAAACGAAGGCACGCTTCCCGCAGGATTATTCTGCAGCGAGGTGCTGAAATACTGCGAAACCGTTTGACGGTTAGTCAGGGCAGCAATCTCGTCTGCGGTGGCATATTCGTAAACTGCGAGAACTAAAGCCTGATAGTTGGCAATGCCATAGTTGGTCCCGTCTCTGCCAATATAGGTATTATTGCCGAACTGTGTCAGCCAGTTTGTCCAATAAGCCAGATGCTCTGCGGAAGGGCCGGAACCAAAAAGATTCTGATAGACCTCTAAAACGTACTGTTCAGCATTTCCTGTACTAGGAGAAATGAGATAGCCGTAGGTTGGGGGATTGGCATTGGTGAGGCTGTTAAAGGTCGCAGGATCAGAAGCGGCTGCCGCCCATCCCTGTACAGCCTCTACCCAACTATAGGTAGCTTGATTAAAGTCAACGGGGGAGACTGGAGCCTTAAAATAGGCAATATTGAGGAAGGTTAAAGCACTGCTAGGAAGAAGAGCCATAGTTTTGTTTGAACTCCAAAAGTTTTACTTAGAGAGGGATAGCTACATCATGATGACAGATAGTAGAGGTTATGTAACCACATCATGGCGGTGATCAGAGTAGAGATATGTTATCAGGTTTATCGAGTCTAAGAGTAACTAAAAACCATTGCTTTTGTCAAGATATCGGTTCATTTAGTTTTACTAGACTTGGCAGTAATCAAGATTCAAAAAAAGTTCATCGCTTAGCTGGTCATTGATTTTGCATCTAGGTGGGCCAAGACTTCTCTAGAACCTGATTAGTTCCAGGAGAAACAAGGGAGTAGAAGGCTTTAATAGTACCAGTTTTTGGGAAAACTGGCATTCGTGTTGACAAAGACACAATCTAGGGAAGCCAAAATACCCTCTGGGTTTCGATAAGGCTCAGTAACATCCCATAGCCGGAAATTGAAGGGAAGTAGCCAGTTAGCAATTTCCGTTAATAGGGGGGTTTCTGGCCCATAGCCGCGATACAGCCAACATTCTAGCAAAAGAACTTCCACTTTGGCTAGGGTCTGGGTGGCTCCCTTCAAAATACTTAACTCATTACCTTGGGTATCAATTTTAATGACCTGAGGTTGGGGTAGATTCAATTGTTGCATTGCTTCATCCAACCTTAGCATGGGAACCTCGACGAGCCGTGTCTCTTGATCGGGGGGAGTCACGCTCAGACAACTGCTGGCTAAAATATTGTCGAAGACAGTCATGGCCAGATGACAATTGCGATCGCCTAGGGCGTACTTGTGCAAGGAGAAGGACGGATAAATTCTTAAGGTTTCCTCCATAAACTGGCGATAGTCAGGACTGTGATCAATCAGTGGCTCAAAGAGGTGAAAGTTAGCCTGGGGCAAGACTTGTTTCATATAGAAAGACCAAACACCGTCAGAGGCACCAATGTCAAAGACAATGCTGGGATGGTAGCCTAAGTTAGCTAACCGTTGAAAGGCTTGACGGTCTAACTGAAGAACGGAATCATCCAGATTGTCCTGATGCTTTTGATAGTCAGCCCTCAGAGATGGGTTATGGGGAGCGAGTTCACTCATGGGTGGGTTAATTTGAGCAATGGTGACAGGGTTAACAAGATGGCAGGAGCTAACCTATTTGGCACGATCACTGCCCATGTGCTTTTTACAGTATAGAGTTGAGTGGGCAAAACTGATGTCAAATGATTGAGATTGATAATTGTCGGGCGAAAACCATGACTTTTGAGTTTTCTTAAAATCTTCCTCTAAGCCATCAAAAATAATGATGGACTGAATAGACATTTTGTCAGAAAAATTTTGTAGAGTTTGATGATTATAACCCTTGAGTAAAAGATTGGTATCTAAAAAGCTCCAATAAACTTCCGTATCTGCGAGTTTATTTGAATAAAAATCAGCATCCTTTAAACCATAGGTTGCCAAGATCAAACGCTGATGCCCCTGAGTTCTTAGAACTCGCTGTAAACTATCCACTGCTTCAAAACGAACTTTGGGATTAGCAACAATGAGAATAGGTTGTTCTTTGTTGACACAAATTTCAGTTTGTGTGAGTAGCTGGTTCATTAGCCGACTGTCTTTGGCAAAAGTCCCATACATTGCCCATACTAAAGGTAAACGGCTCAATAGTAGAATACTCAGGAAAGTAATGATCACAATTGCTAAGGGGCGATAGCTTGTTTCAATTAAAGATAAAGTCTTGGCGAGAAGTAAGCAAGCAATGACAATAAAAGGAAAAAGATAAAATGCCGCCACAATACCAGATTTGGCATAGAGAAAAGTTTGAGGAATAAGCGCAATCAGTAAAAAAACTCCATAGGGTTTTAACTGATCGAGAAAAACATTAAAACTTTGTTTTTTAAAGCAATAATTAGTAATCCAATAAGAGACAATGGCTAAAAGAGTAATACCAATTAATCCCGCATTCAATAATTGCCAAGCAGTAGTCGCTAGAGATAAGATTTGAAAACTTTTTTCATCAACTCCCGCATAGCCCGTTGCGTTAGTTCCTAAGAAAAAGAGAACATAAACCATCTCTAGAATAAAAATAGCCATTAACAATGTTAAAGTTTTTTGATATTGTTGAATTATCTTCTGAAAAGATTTCTGCTGAAAATAGGCAGTAAGATAAATTTTTAAAGCAATAATTGTCGGGATAAATAAAATATAAGATTCTTTAGATAAAGACATGAAAATGACCAAGATAATAAAAATTATCTGATCAATTCTTCGAGGAGAAGAATCCCGGCAGCTCTTACCTAAGAGTATTAATATCATGGACAGAAAAAACATTCCTAGACTATCCGGTATTAAGGGGCGAATCCATATCTCTGACTGATTACCCAATAAAATTGAGATGGCAAATAGGAGGGAAATGGGTATAGAGAAATTCAAGACCCTTCCGAAAAGAAAGAGGAAAAAACAAGTGAGACTTCCTATCACCGTTATGTAGATAAACCAGAAAACTGCATTAAGTCCAAAAAATTGGGTTAGGGTGACAATATGAAATTGGTAATAGGGTCGAAACCTAAAAACATCTTGGCGATCATAGAGAATCCATTGATAAACAGTGCTAAACCATCCTTGATTTCTCAGATCTCTATCCATGAGAAAAATTTGGTGATCATCAATAAAAAAACGAAATCCTGATGTTAACAATCCTGTTTGGTAGGCGATGGCCACAAAAGCAGTAAAAATCATAGCGAGGACTACATAGTTAATCAGATTATTTGGATTATTTTTTTTGTTCATGGTGGAAACGTCTCAATTTTTTTAGCACTCTTTAAGGCTGAGAAGCTGCTCGTATATCAAGTTAAATTAGAACAGTCTCTAAAGAAATAAGATTGATAAAGCTTATTCACTTTTGCGGTTCTAGGTAAATCGCAGGAGAATTTTTTTGATCATTCGTTATTGTAGTAGAAGGAATTAAACGAGAAAAGAGAGAAGTTTCTGGAAAAGGTGGAAACGAAAAACGACTGTCATTTTTCTTGAAAAAGATAGTTCTACCATCGGATAAAGTTAACTTAGGTTGACGAATTAATTGTTTGTTTTCTTCAACTAATAAGATAAGTACCTAAGCAAAATTAATTACACATTTCGATCAAGCTTTTGCCTCTTGCCTATTGCCTCTTGCCTGTCTTCACTAGGAAATTTATTTTGCATGACTACTTAACATCCTGCGGTCGAATAAGTCGCTCTGGTTCCCAATCATAATGATACCTGACTCCATGATTTTTGTTAGATATAAGCATCTTGTCATTAGACTGGATCATTCCCTTCCATGCTTCAATATTTCGAGGATCAGAATGTAAAATATAAGCCCTGGGAGGAAATTGCCAATCTTTAGGAAATTCATAAATAGAACTTAAAACAGAAGGAACACTCCAATCAAAGGGATGAATTTGTTTTCCCCATTGTAAATTGGGAGACTGCACTAAAATAACAGTATTATTGGTTAAATCAGGTGAGAGTCTTAAAACATCTCTCCAAAAGTTTTGTTGATATTGCCAACTTAGAACATAAAAATGTTGAACATTAATTGAAAAAATCAGTAATAAAGCCAGATAAATGGATAGTAATACCTTTACAGTCGCTCTTAATAAGGTTTTAGAATCGGTGATTAGAAATAATAAATTCCATAAGGAACCCATTAAAATGCTAGTGCCAATGACTGCTGAAAAATGTACCCTAGAATAGCGACCATCAATCAGGTTTACATCGAGTAAAATAGCAGAGGGATAGGCCAAAAATATCATAACCAAACCTAGTTTTAGCAGTCTGATGAGTTCGGTAATCTGAAAGTGACTCGAAAAATCATGATAGCTGACTTTAAATTGCTCTTCGTAAAGGGAGGTTATAATTCCATAGAAACAGGCTGTTGCTATCACTAAAAAGATCAAGTAGGTAACATTTAGGCTGCTTAAAATTTGCCAAGGTCGAAGTAAAAAAGTTCCACTAACCACGATCGGGCCAGCAATAATTTGGTAAAGAAATTTTTGTAAGACTTCCCAGGGAGCTAACTGGGATATTCTGGATTCACCGGCTATTTTTCTTAAACCTAAGTATAAAAATAAAATAGTAGTTAAAATTAGACTATGAATAAAAATTTGCTTCCTATTCTGGGTGTTTTTCTTTAGAAATGGAGCGGTAAAAAAGAGTAAAAAGGGACTTTCATAAGTTAATAACGCAAGAGTTGCAAAAAAGTAACTGAAGAGCCTAGACTGACTATTAATTTTTGCTGAGTTGACAAAAAGATTAAAAGCAATGAGGATAAATAGTAAGGCAGGCTGTAATCCCAGAAGATGTTGTAAATAATTAAAGGTTGTATCGGCAGGATAAAGACAAAAAAGCAATGTTGGGATGAGAGCAGAGTAGGATATTTTGGTAATATTTCTCAGTAATCTATAAAATAAACAGGCGTTACAAGTGAGAAGGAAAAAACCTATCAGATATAGGGTTGATATGCCTCCTAGTTTTGCTCCAAAAAAAGGTAAGATAGTTAGGAATACCATGTGTAAGGGACGACCCTGCCAAAAAGTTATCAAAGCACTATTAATCGTTTCTAAGTTTCGACTCCAAGTCTGATTGATGGCAATACCTGTAAAGGCCCAGTCGTCTTCATAGAGTCCAAAGGATTGAAAAAAAAGAAAATGGGCAATCCATAGCAAACTTAATAATGTTAAATACACAAAAAAACTGGGGGATTGGATCAGAGATTGTAGCGTTGTGAGTGTTTTTTTCATATATTTGAGCATTGACATCTAATAATGGGAGAAATTATTTTTTTTTCCTAGTAAATCCTCAGACCTTTTTTTATTTTAAAACCTTCTTGGAGAGAGTCGCCTCTCAGTTCTAGGGAAGGGTGTAACCAGTCTGAATAGGACTGAGGCGCACAGGGAAACTGAGAATCCCAACATTGATCACCTTGGGTAGGACGATAAATTGTTTCATGATCAATCTGGATAGAAGTGACACTAACGGTAGGATAGCCTGCTGGAATTAACCAATAACTTGGAATAGAAAAAAGGCTCTGTTTGTTGTTTAGGTAAAGACTTGTAGTAAATAAAAAAACTAAAAGATAAAGAAAAGGTTTATAGATGATAACATAATTGTTTCTCAGAAAAAGCAAGCAAATAAAGAATACTAATGAGATGAATAGGCAAGAGAGGGATAGAATAAAACCGTAACCATACCTAACTAAAGGAGCATTAAGAAACCAAAAAGATAGTCCTGCCAGCAACGTTATCAAAGGAATGCACAATCTATCAAAAAATCGAATGAGTTTTGACTGTCGATAAAAAACTGATTCAAAAATTAAAAAAAATATCAGGAGAATACTTGAGAAAAATAGAAACCTTAAGGAAAAATATTTTGAATTTTCTTTAACCCAAACTGGAAACCAAGATATAAAACCTGATTCAACAATTTTTTTTCCTTGATGACCACTAACTTTGGCCCAGTTCTCAATATCCTGTTTATCCATGATTAAAACATCTCGTGGCATTTTCCAATCTGGATTAAACAGGTCTATACTATAAAACGGATAAAGTAAATATCCAGACACAAAATAGTTACGGGTTAAGTATGGAACAAAAATCAGTGTAACAATAATTGTTCCGCGCCAAAGTAAAGAATATTGTTTTGTAATTAATGATCGACCAATAATTAATAGAGCTAAAATGAAAACTGGTAAGTTGCTTAATTTAATAGTTACTGCAATGCTTGAAAATAAAATTATCAATAATTCATATAATTGGGATTCATCTTTTATTTTATTTTTACTTTCAATCGATTTTAGACTCAAGAAAACACTAATTAATATAAAAATGCTACCAGACAAATCTGATGATAGAGAGGAGATATCTAATGTAAACAAGTTATCATTAATCAAAAAAAGTAATATAGATAATCCAAAAACATTACTCAATTCTATTTTTTTCAATAATAGAGATTTCAAACTTGATAAAGACAGAAGGAATGTGTTGGCAATAATAAAGCCATTAATTGGTCTTAAACTATGATGAGTAATAAAAGAAAAATCACTTAAACTGAATAAGGGAAAAATGAAAGAATTGTAAGCTAATCGGAAATGAATGTTGCCCAAGCCAGGTACGATAGCATATCGCCGATACCATTGAATAGATTGAGAATGATAAAGTCCCGTGTCATAATGAATAACATCGGTAGATGTTTTAATTAAAACTAACAACAAAATCATCACGGCAACCAAAATTAAAAGTATATTGGGTAAATCTACTTTAAAAACAAGAATATAGTTCTTTAATTTTTGATGAATTTCCTTAAATGAAAAAAATAAAAGAATAATCATGCCTCCCAGAAGAATAGCGTTGGCTGAAGCATTAATGGGGATAAGAAAGGAAAGATAATAGCTAATTATAGTAACTACACTCAATCCAATAAAAACTAAGAGGAAGGGAGAAATCTCTTTGGCTGCTTCATCATCTTTAGAACAGGTAATAAGTTTGACAATATTAAAACCATAAATATAGAACATACAGAAGAAATAAACCCATGCTAATAACGTTACAATCATCAGGCTAGACCTCTCCTTGTATTTTAAATATTACTCTTTTAATAAGCATTAGAGAAATAAGTTGCGGGCATGACACAAGAACACCATTTAAGTGCTTCACTAAAAATAGAATGATCCCGAAAAAAGAAAATATTTCCCCATGAACTATCAACGGATATTAAGTGATTACAATAAAAACTCACCTCATTATTAGGAAATACTCGATAAATTACAATAAACCAGTGATAGCCGCGTAATTTCATTGCTTCGACAAGACTCGGTAAGCGGTTGTCCACCCCAAACTCACCAAAAGGAAACTTTTCATCCCAAAACTCAGCAACTACCACAGGGTAACGACAATCTCCCATCCCTTGAATTACTTGTAAGTCAAAACCTTCGGTATCAATTTTTACCAAACCAACTTCCGAGGGAACCTGCTGTTGCTGATGTAAGGTTTCCAGAGTTGTCACCGTAATAGGGACTGTTTCTGTAAAGACCATTCCTTCTGGTAACGAATGGATGTTAATACTGCTCAGTAGAGTATAGTCAGCGTCAGGATAAAGGGGTTGACTATTGGGATCATTAACCAGATTTTGATCCCCGACTAGGTGCAGCTCTCTCTCCTCATTTATCGCTCCTAATGCTAAAGGAAAAACGTGAAGATTAGAGAAATTAGATAGACGATTTTTTAATTTTTCGACAACGGGTAAAAACGGTTCAAAGGCATAAACTTCATAGCCTGTTTGCAATAGTCGTTCTGTTACATCCCCCTGATTGGCTCCAATATCTAAGGCAGAAGGATAGGGAAGATAGGAGTATAAATAACACATCAATTCAACTTCAATACCTTGAAAATTTGATTGATTAGTAACAACCTTAAATTTATAATTATGAATATACTCATAAACTTTACTTAGCAGTTGTTGATTAAGTTGAAACCGTTCTCGAGTTTCCTCTTGAAATGCTTGAAAAGTTTGATAAATAGCTTGCTGTTGTTGTTGAGAATCTTGATAAATTTTCTCGATCGCCTGATAAATAGCTTGCTGTTGTTGCTGAGAATCTTGATAACTTTTCTCGATCGCCTGATAAATAGCTTGCTGTTGTTGCTGGGAATCTTGATAAATTTTCTCGATCACCTGATAAATAGCTTGCTGTTGTTGCTGGGAATCTTGATAAATTTTCTCGATCGCCTGATAAATAGCTTGCTGTTGTTGCTGGGAATCTTGGTTAAATTGTTGAATGCCTTGGACGAGATCAATGGAAAACTTCAGTAAAAAAGCTTGATTTTCCAGTAATAAATCAGCCTTTCGCTTGGTTTCGGCATTCTCTTGTCGGATTTGCTCCGTGGAGTTATTGAGTTGCTCAACCTTAAAATCTAAGGGATCAAGCTGATTAAGTTTCTCCAGTTTTTGGATTTGTTCAAGTTGGACATGACTGAGTGAATCAAGTTTTTCTAGAAATAAATTTTTGACTGCTTTAACTCGCTGAACTATTTTATTTTTGGCTAATAATTGCTTGATCATTTTGGCTAGTGATTGGGTAAATTGTCTTGAGCTTAACTGGGAGAATTTTCAATTTTGCGGCTAGTTTCGGGAACTAACAAATCTTGACGAATAAAAACAACTTCTTTTTGGAGAAGTGTGCCATCAACGGGGGATCTCCATTCGCCAGTTTCGTCATAATAACGGAAACCAAGTTGCTCTAAAAGATTAAGCATTTCATTGAAAACGAGAGCGTCCTGATCATAGCGGATAAAGGAGAGTTCAGCAACGACTAAATCCACCTGAGCGATAAATTCTTTCGCTCCTTCTAAGACGATATGCTCGGCACATTGCACGTCTAATTTTAATATTCCTCTGCCAGAAATTTGCTCATCTGTCGCCACCTGATCGAGGGTTTTTACTGCCACTGTAATCGTTTCATAGTTTCTAAAATCAGCGGGAGTGAGCAAGGAACTACCGTACAAATCGGGGGAAACTTGAAAACTTAACTGACCAGCTTGATTAGAGATGGCAATTTCTAGTAATTCCCCTTTAGGAATATTACAGATATAGTAATTTCTGTCCGATTGCTCGTATTTTGAGATTAGCGGATCGATGAGGATAAAGCGAGCTTCTGGGAATAATTGACTAGCGGTGTGAGACCAAATACCGTGGGAAGCTCCCACATCAACCACAAAATCAGGCCGATATTTTTGCCCTCGTAAACGTCGCATGACTTGATAGACTTGAGCATAATCTTTATAAATAATTGAGGGAACGGGGGGTTCAATAAAGTGAACTAAATTGATCGGCGATCGAGGTAAAATCGCTTCAAATCTGTCATCGACTGCTTGTTCTTTTTCTAGGGACTGCCACACCCATTGATCGATCCCTTGATCGGAGAATTTGTCCGCTACTTTAACGGCATTTTCTCGCATTCTTTGCTGATTTTCTGGTTTAAGAACGTAGTCCACGGCTGCTGCCAAACTTTCAGGTGTATAATCACAAACCACACCAATTTGAAAACGATTAATAAAGTTAGCCGCCGAGGTTTTATTACTGCCTAAAAGAATTACTGGGGTGTTAGCGGTGGCGAGGTTAAAAATAATCCGGCCGGGTAAACTAAGGCGAGATAATTCTGTCCGATCATCTCTTTCGTCCATGGTCCCCGTTGGAACAATAACAAAGGGATATGCTTGTAGTTGTTGTCCTAGTTTTTCTTCGGGATAAAGTCCTCGGCTATAAAGTCCCCATTTTTCTAATTCTGCGGCAGATTCTTTGAGCCAATAATAGTTAGAATTGCCATACCAATCTAGTTTAATTCCTGCTCCTTGAATACTCTCTAAAAGAGATTGGAACCATTGGGGACTCCAAATGCTCCCTAATAAAGCTCCCCATTTTTCTTGACAGCGTTGGGGAGAAACTTCGGCAACTTCACTATTAATGAGACGGTGGGGAACGATCGCCGGTAGGAGCCAAAATTTGTAGCCGTACTTATTCTCGTAAGCGTCGCGGAGTTCGGGATGGGTGGCAAAACGAACGGAACATTTGCTTAAAAACTCTTTCATCAAATCATCGGGAATCTCCTGAACGCAGATATTCTGATCGTCCATGATGTAGGTGGCAAGGGGAACGTTAAATAATTCCTTAATAGCGATCGATGTCAGCAGATCGCTGGCGTAATAAGGGACACAAAAAACTTTTTGGACTTGATGGTGTCCGAGAGTTTGTAGAATTGATTGAAATATCGCTGGTCGCGACATTTTCTTGTGGTCAAGATGGAAGCTCAAGACCCCGAATTGTTGTTCACCACCATAGTGATTATCGGAACGGATGGAAATAATCTCGCTATCATCGGGAAAGATTCTTCTGACCAAGGCTCCTGTCCCGTGACTTTGATTGACTTCACTAGCGGTAACGATCACACCGCACTTAAGGCTATTTTTCTCGAATTGTTCAAAGCGATTATCGATGGGTTTTCCCTGTTCTAACGATCTCCAGAGCCAATCATCAAAATGATCGGCTTTTAAGCTTTTGGCTAATTTTTGACTGGAATAACGGAGCCGCAGTTGATTGCTTTCTCTTCGCAGTTTCTCTATTTCTGTTAATAGGCTTTGAGCTTTATAATCACAGACAGTTCCTAGGTCGAATTCTTTGACGAACTGAGCGGCGGCACTATCTTCACGACCAACAATAATGAGCGGAGTATTAGCAACGGCGGTAATAAAGGGAATGCGGGAAGGTAAACTCAAACAGGCGAATTCGGGACGCTCTTGCTCGTTTTCAGAACTGGCGGTGGGAACGATTGCAAAAGGGGCTTGACGTAAGTAGTAGATGAGAGCATCTTGGCTGCAGTAACCTTTAAAGAAGATACCATCTTGTTCTAACTCTACTTCTTGGAATTGCAACCATTGACGGTTAGGATTGCCATACCAATCTAATTTGATCTGGGATTCTCGACATAATTGCCTGAGATTTTCTAACCAAGTCTGAGACCAGATATTACCGATTAAAATCCCTCTTGCCATAGAATCGGGGACTGTAATTTCTGGGGGAATTAAATAACTTTCTACTAGGGGCGGTACAAACCAAATTTTTCTTTCGTATTTTTTACTATAGACTTGACAAAGGGGCTTAGAAATGCCTAAAATTAAATCGCTGCTATCGATTAATTGCTTAACAATCCCATCGGCCACAGCCCTGACATAGATATTTTGATCATCCATCAGGTAGGTACAAATGGGGACTTGAAAGAGAGATTTAATCGCTATGGCTATATAAAAATCCTCGATAAAGTAGGGAATTACTAAGACTCTTTTCGGTTTTAAATAAACAAATAAATTTTGGATTTTTAATAAAATTTCCCCGTAGGAACAACCGCGCACATCTAGACAGAAATTCTGGACACCAAAATCTTGATCTCCTCCGTAGAGATTGGTGGTTCGTAGGGAAACTATCCCACTGGTATCAGGGAAAATTCTCTTTAAAAGAACCCCGACACCGTGATTCTCATTGATTTCGTTTGAAGATACTATAATATCATAACTTTCTTGGAATTTGTCGGCAAAACTATTTAAGTCTTGTAACGACAAACTAAGTTTTTTTTGTAGTTCCTGATAAGAGGTGAGCATAATGATTAATTTTAATAGGCTTTAGCTATAGACATTTCATTGATTTTGACAGGGTTTCTCTGAAAAACAAGGTATAAACTCGTTTCGCCTACGGCCTCGTCATTAAGATAACTGCCGTATTTTTTCTTGGTTATCCCTCAAGAAATTTTATATTTTTCGATATACCCTGTCAAGTTCATTCTCATCCATCCCACAAAACCGAGATTGATCCTTGCAGGTCTTAATGTTTTAAGATTGTTCATCTCCTTTTTACTGACTTCGGCAACTGCTCTCACAATGACCTTTTGATATCACTTTTTGTTTCCCCATCGGGAATTATCATCTTACCTTGGCAGACCAGAACTGATGCACCACCCAGAGAAACTTCCGTGATTGACCGGTTGTTTTTCTGAAACTTTAATTGTATGTTGCTGGGTCTGCCCATTTCCACTCCTGAGATTATCTTCCATTGATTCATTCCTTCCCTAGAAGATTCTAATCCCCCTAGTTTGAGAATTCCGAGACTAATTTGGGGCAGTATAGCACTAGGATAATCTTATGGAACCCTTCTGTCATTTTTTGCCAGAAAAGGGAGAGATGAGCCAATAAAAGCCCATCTCTTGGTAATTTATCGCTCTACCTTACTGACAGCCAAGAAGACTTTACTTGTTACCATTACCCTGCATAGCTAAAACCGCATCGCGTAGTTTATCTGGCACTTCTTGCAGGTGATCCTCATCCCACTGGAAGAAACCAACCCCCATAGTCAAAGAACGCAATTCAACGATGAAATCGTGCATTTCCGCTTGGGGGAGATAGGCCGTCACCTGATCCCAACCTTTCCACTCCGCAGAAGCTTCAAAACCCTGAATTTGACCGCGTTTGCCACTGATTAACTGTAAAACCTTGGCGGTGTATTCTGAGGGAGCGAGAACCGTCACCGATAGAATTGGTTCTAATAAGACTGGATGACATTTAGGCAGTCCTTCCGTCATCGCTAGACGGGCCGCTTGTTTAAAAGCTTGTTCGGAACTATCGACACTGTGATAGGAACCATCGGTGAGAGTAACATCGATATCCACCACGGGGAAACCCAAAGGACCATGACCGAGATATTCCCGCACTCCCGTTTCCACCCCGGGGATATACTGTTTGGGGACAACACCACCGACAATGCTTTCATGGAAGTGGAAACCTTCCCCCCGGGCCAAGGGTTTAATATCGAGATACACATCACCAAAAGCACCGTGGCCGCCGGTTTGGTGTTTATAACGTCCGTGGGATTTGGTACTGGTTTTAATCGTTTCCTTGTAGGGAACTTGGGGTAAATGGGTGGTCATCGGTAGATTATACTTGCGTGCTAGGCGATCGAGGGCCACTTGCAGATGAATTTCTCCCTGTCCCCAAAGAATCACTTCTTTAGTATCACCGTGTTGTTCCCAGTAGAGGGAAGGATCTTCTTCGATCAGTTTCGTCAAAGCTGAACTTAATTTAACTTCATCCTTGCGATTTGCGGCGGCAATAGCGAGAGCAAAGACGGGTTTAAGCTGTAATCCTCTGGGAAGATCGGGTTTTTGACTGCCGCTGCTAACCACGTCTCCGGTGCCGATTCCTTCCAAACGACCGAGAGCGATAATTTCCCCCGCTTGGGCCTGCTGTAGGGGTTGTTGTTGTTGTCCCATGAGACGATAGATACCACCAATCCGCACACCGTTCAAGGCCATGCCATCGTTAAGGGTTCCCTGCCAGATTCGCGCTAGGGACAGGCGACCGCCCTGGGGAGTAAAATAGGTTTTGAGGATTTGTACCACTGCATCTCCATCCGCACTGGGATCGAGACCGCGACGATTGGCAGTAATTGTCGGGGCCGGCGCTTCTTCCACTAAAGCGGTAAGGAGATGACGCACACCATAGTCCCGTTCCGCCATACCGAAGAACACGGGTACTATCTGATCGGCTCCCAGTTCTTGTTTTAAGTCTTGGAGAATTTCTTCCCGGGAGGGGTTAATATCTTCGAGGAGTTCTTCTAAAAGATGATCATCAAATTCGGCGATCGTTTCTAGCATTTCTTGTCGAGCAATCTGTTCTTCTTCCTTGAGGTGGTCGGGTAAAGCTACAGGGTCGGCGGGACTGTTAGCATGGTAATGATAAGCCTGTTCGTTGATTAAATCGATGAATCCGATAATTTCGTTGTTCTGACGGATAGGATATTGCTGGGGAACGAGGGGACGACTAGAAACGGATTTGAGAGCTTGTAGGACTTCGTTAAAGTGACTATTACAGCGATCCATCTTGTTGATGAAGATTAGATGCGGAATTTCCCAATCATCGAGGAATTTTAGCAAGGGAGCCAGGGTGAGAACTCGATCGACCACCGGTTCACAAACGATAATAGCAGCACCGGCCCCGACGAGGGTATTATAGGTTTCACTGGCAAATTCGATCGAACCGGGGCAATCGAGAAAGGTAAAATTTAGGTCTTGGTATTGACTATGGGCAACGGAAACTTCTACACTCATCTGTCGATCCCGCGCTTGCGTGGAACTATCACCAACGGTATTGCGATCGCTGATTTTACCTTTTCTGGTGATCGCTCCTGTGACGAAAAGTAAACTTTCCAGTAAGGAGGTTTTTCCACTGGAGTAGGGGCCGACAAGGGCCACATTACGGGTGTTTGCTCCGATACTTTGATTCATACAGATACCCCCAAGAATGATTTAGTGATTAGTTGCGGCGATTGGGCGATATTTACACTCGATCGCCCTTGGGAAATATACTGTCATAGCACTGAAAATTACTCTCAGGACGTATTTAGAAGTGAAAGGCCTGTCTTGCCATAATTTTGCCCAGTGCTACAGGTGTATTCTTTCCTACTCTTCACCCTAACTCAGTCTCAAGCATTACATCCCATTCTCGCAATCTCTTGTAAAATCTTGCCTACTTTTAGTTAAGGAACTTGAATAAATGTTAACTAAGCTGTTAACTATCGAGAGTCTTTCTCATCAACCGGATTCACAAAAACGAGATGCAGCCTGATATAGTGAGAGGTCGGGATGATGTTTATCAAGCAATTTTTATGTTGAAAGCTGGAATCGTGGGACTGCCAAATGTGGGAAAATCGACCCTATTTAACGCTCTGGTGGCTAATGCCAAGGCCGAGGCCGCTAATTTCCCTTTTTGTACCATTGAACCGAATGTGGGTGTGGTATCCGTCCCCGATGAACGTCTGGAGGTTTTGGCTAAAATCTCTAATTCTGAGAAAATCGTGCCGACGCGGATTGAATTTGTCGATATCGCCGGATTAGTCAAGGGTGCGAGTCGGGGGGAAGGATTGGGTAATCAATTTTTGGCTAATATCCGGGAAGTGGACGCGATCGTTCATGTGGTGCGCTGTTTTGATAATGATGATATTATTCATGTTTCCGGTTCTGTGGATCCGTCCCGGGATATCGAGGTGATTAATCTAGAGTTAGCTCTAGCGGATTTGGGACAGGTGGAGAAGCGGGTGGAACGTTTACGCAAACAGGCGAAAAATAGCAAGGAAGCCGCCGAAGAATTGGCTATCCTTGAAAAAATCCTAATTTGTCTTAATGACGGTATTTCGGCGCGAAAAGTGGATTTAAGCAAAGAGGAAGAAGAATTAATTAAAAATCTCGGTTTATTGAGTCGTAAACCGATTATTTATGCCGCTAATGTGAGCGAAGATGATCTGGCCACGGGTAATGATTGGGTAGAAAGTGTCCGTCAAATTGCCCAACAGGAACAGGCAAAAGTTGTGATCGTTTCTGCTCAAGTAGAATCGGAATTAGTGGAATTGTCGGAGGAAGAAAGAAAAGATTTTCTCGGTTCTTTAGGAGTAGAAGAAGGGGGATTAAAATCTTTAATTAAAGCTACCTACGAGTTATTAGGACTGCGTACCTATCTCACCACTGGTCCCCAAGAAACCCGCGCATGGACGATTATTTCTGGTATGAAAGCACCCCAAGCAGCCGGAGTTATTCACTCGGATTTTGAACGGGGTTTTATTCGTGCGGAAACTGTGTCTTATCAGGATTTAGTTAATAGTGGCACGATGAGCGCGGCCAAAGAAAAAGGTTTAGTCAGAAGTGAAGGCAAGGAATACATTGTTCAAGAGGGTGATGTTTTACTATTCCGTTTTAATGTTTAGCTAAAAATAAGTCAGGTGAGTGTCACCCACCTGATCAAAAGGCTGAATAATTGGCGTTATCAAATTGAAAGATGCTCCGAATTTCTGTCATCAACAATCTCTCAGCTTTTTTCACTCACTTTGGTTAACATTAAACTTAATTTTTTATCTCTTGACATACTCTAATTTAGATTCTATAATTAGGTATAGGGGCAAGTTCTTGTTTAATCAAGATGGCGATTATCTCTGTCCACTAAAAGACTGGTTTGCTAGGAATGCAGTCAAGGCTAAAAATAGTCTATCTATTCAACAACCCGCAACGGAAAACGGTCAAATCAAACTCGAAAAATGAAAGAGCAAGGATTGTTATTTTCCGAAGATAGCCTGTTACCTGAAAAACTCCCGCAAATTCAGGAATTACGACCTTCTAACAATCTTTCAGCAGTTTTTGAAGAGTGCCATAATTATATTTACGCCAACGAAGGAATGCTCAAAGACAAGATTTTTCACGAGATGGTTAAACTAATCATCATCAAACTTCATGATGAAAAATCTGCCAAGCAATCTGTAAATTTTGGCGTTACAGCAAGTGAATATAAAGCCATCGTCGCCAATAAGTCCGATGAATTTATGTCGCGTCTCAGTCAATTATTTACCTCCATCAAGAATCATTATCGGGGATTTTTCACCGATGACACATTCAAGTTAAAACCTTTGACTCTTGCTTATATTGTAGGCAGGTTACAGTACATTAATTTAACTAAAACATCTGGCGATATAAAAGGGGAAGCCTTTCAGACTTTTGTAAATAGACACCAGCGTGGAGATAGGGGAGAATTTTTTACCCCTCACCCAATTGTCCGCCTTGCGGTTGAAATGATAGACCCCAAACCAAACGAAAAAATTATAGATCCTGCTTGCGGAAGTGGTGGTTTTTTAATTCAAGCAATAAACCATGTTCGACAAAATAATCCAGAGTTCGATATAGCAAGTTTTGTGCAAGAAAGTATTACAGGAATTGAATTTAATCCCGATGTCGCCCTTTCGGGAATGATTCGTTTAGTTTTTGAAGGTGGCACAGGTTCAGAAATTATCTGTACTAATGCGCTTATCGAAGATGAAAAATTAAATAATTCTTTTGATGTTATCTTGACCAATCCTCCTTTCGGAAATAAAGGCAAAGTAGAAGACCAGAAAATTCTTCAATCATATATTCTTGCCCGAAAATGGCATAAATCAGCGTCCAATGGTTGGGAAGTTTCCCCAACCGTTTTAGCGGGTCAGTCGCCCGATATTTTATTTATTGAGAAATCTATAAAATTATTGCGGGCAGGTGGACGCATGGCGATTATTCTGCCCGATGGTCTATTACAAAATATCTCTAATGGACCGATTCGGCATTGGTTGCGCTCCCAAACAAAAATATTAGGTGTTGTTTCCATCCCGCCGGAAGCCTTTGTACCCTACGGCACTGGAATCAAAACATCACTTTTAGTAGTTCAAAAATTACCAGCAAACAATGATTCTTGTTTTATGGCACAAATCAAAAAAATAGGCTATGACGTTAAAGGACAAACAATATATAAGCGCAACGAGTCGGGAGTTATAGCCCGAACAAAATCAGGTTTGCCAATAGTTGACGATGATATAGATGATATTTCTCAATCTTTTAGGTCATTTATCAATGGGGAATTTGCACAAAACAGCGATTGTATTTATACAGTTAAGAATACCCTGCTCAATTCGAGACTGGATGCCGAACATTATTTACCCAATGACCAAAAATTATTAGAACATCTAAAATCTATTGGGGCGAAACCTTTAGGTGAAATTGCCGATATTTTGAGAGATGCGGCTGATTTTCGTTTAGCTAGGGACAGTGAAATTAGATATATCGCTATTTCCGATGTTGATTATCGTACAATGCAAGTTGTTTCCCAACAAATAATTAAGGCACACGAGGCCCCATCTCGCGCAACTTATAGATTGTACAAAGGCGATATTATTACAGCAATTTCAGGAGCAAGTACAGGAACACCACGCCAAGCAACAGCCCTAATCACGGAAGATGAAGACGGAGCAATTTGCTCAAATGGATTTTCAGTATTAAGAAATATTCAGGGAGTCGAGCCTTTGTTTTTATTAGTATATATGCGAACAGACTTTTTTTTGCGTCAGATTAAAAGGTACATGACAGGTCATGCTATTCCTACTATTTTAGTAGATGATTTGTCTAAAGTTTTAGTGCCTATTCCACCCCAATCTGAACAGCAGAGAATAGCAAAAAGTATGGCTGAAATTCAAGCAATTAGAAAAGAAGCGTTAAAAGCAAGTGAGAATGTTGTTAACCAAATGAGTCTTTTACTTGGCCAATTTGAGTAAGGCAAAAAGCAGGTTAAGCTTAGAAAAGGTCTTAAGGTGGTTGATTTATCCCAACCTTAAGACAGGACTAGAATAGCTAGGATAAATCAACAGAGATTCTCAATTCGCCCGGGAAATGTGCGTCACCAGGGCCGCCGATTGTAGGATGGGGGTAGTGGTGACGGAATCCGTCGCTAGGGTAAAGAGAGGATTGGAAAGGATACCGGCCAGGGAAGTGGCCACTAGGGAGAGGACAATACCCACCTGTAGGGGACGCATCCCGGTAAGGGTCCAATTGATAACGGGGTAATTTTTCACCGCATCGGACATCTCTTGGGGTTCCTTGACCACCATCATTTTGACCACACGGATATAGTAGTAAATCGAGGCCACACTGGTGACTAAACCAACGAGGACGAGAGCATAAAGTCCCGCTTGCCAACCGGCCCAGAATAGATAAATCTTACCAAAGAAGCCCGCTAGAGGCGGAATTCCCCCCAAAGACAGCAGACAAATGCTTAAACAGAGGGTTAGGAGCGGATCTTTCTGGTAGAGTCCCGAATACTCAGCGATCTGATCGGTTCCGGTTCTCAGAGCAAAGAGAATCACGCAGGCAAAAGCCCCTAGGTTCATGAACAGGTAAATTAACAGATAGAAAATCATGCTAGAGTAACCCGCGTCAGTACCGGCGGTTAAACCAATCATGACAAAACCCGCCTGACCGATCGAGGAATAGGCTAACATCCGTTTCATGCTAGTTTGGGCCAAGGCGACCACGTTGCCGAGGATCATACTCAAAATTGCTAGAGCGATAAAGATAAACCGCCATTGTTCGCTGACTAGACCGAAAACCGTCACTAATAGGCGAATTGCTAGGGCAAAACCGGCCGCTTTGGAACCTACCGAGAGGAAAGCCACCACGGGAGTGGGTGAACCTTCGTACACATCAGGAGTCCACTGGTGAAAGGGAACCGCCGAAATTTTGAAGGCGATACCGGCAATTACAAACACTAATGCGATCGCTAAGGCCAGGGACTGACCACCGTTAACAGCGGTTAATTTTTGGGCAATGGCACTTAAACTGGTTTCACCTCCGGATAAACCGTAGAGAAGGGAAACACCATAGAGGAAAATCGCCGAGCTAGAAGCTCCAATTAACAGGTATTTTAAAGCGGCCTCGTTCGATCGAGGATCCCGCTTCATGTAACCGGTCATTAGATAGGAGGAAATACTGAGCATTTCTAGGGAGATGAAGATCATCACCAATTCACTAGCGCCAGATAGGAACATTCCCCCGAGGGTTGCGGTGAGCATAATGGCTAAAAATTCCGCTAGGGAGGTTCCCGCTTGTTCCACATAACGGATAGACATCAGCACTGTGGAGGCGGTAGAAAGAGCAATAATCCCCCTAAAGACGATACTGAGATTATCCCCCTCAAAAGCCCCTAAAAAAGCCACCGGTTTCGGATTGTCCCAAGTAAAGTAGAGAGCAGCCACAGCAGCGAGCAGACCAGCGATCGCAACGTAGGGCAGCCAACTTCTGGCACTCCGTCCCACAATTAAATCGCCGATTAAAATCACCATCAGGGTAATAATCAGGATTCCTTCGGGCCAGATAACGCCGGCGTTTAGCTGACTGGCAACAAGACTAGAAAAATCCATATTGATTGAGGTTAAAGGAATTTGAAGTTAAAAAAGGCTTAATACAAGCTTAGGGCATTTGATCAGCGATTCAGTGATTAGTTATCAGTGATCACTGATCCGGTGTCAGTTTTCAGTTCACTGATCGCCGCTATCGGGTTAAAATTTCTAAAAAACCAGATAAATTTGAGATAATCTTAGCTTTTATGGGCATTATAGTTGTCTCTTGTCTTTTTTATCCTCCTGTCTCAGAGTCTCCTCTGCAAAGGGAAAATCTTTGATTTTTGCAGCAGAGCTAATTTCTGATGGTGACAACTTGTCACCGAAATGTATCCAAGTTAACAGGGAAAAAGTGAAAACTCAGGAAATCATGACATAGACTGGCATCGTTAGTTGTAATTGAAGGATTCTGGTAAAATCAAGCTAGGGAAACACCCGAAAAATCAATTGTTTTTGAGCCATCCGCTTGATTTTATTGTGGAAAAACTTTCTAGTTCGCTCAATCCTTTTCCTTTAGCGATCGCTTGAATGAGTAACGAAACCTATCTCAATCATCCTACTTTCGGTCTATTATACAGAGTGTGTCTATTAGAAGAACATCGGGAATTATTCACCACTCTTTATGCCCAACGTCTTTTTTTTCTGGTGACGGTGGGACCCAAAAAAGTCTCGTTCGATCCGATTAGTCGTTCCGATGCTCGTCTTTTAGTGGAAAACCGGCTGCGGAATTTGCGCCGGGGCAGTAATGTGCAAGAATTTAACAGTCTCAACCAAACTTATCAACAAACCTTTTCAGTCTAGTTCATGACGATCGCTAGTCGTATCGAGTCCATCCGTCTTACCCTACCCCCCTGCACGCGTCTGATTGCCGTCAGTAAACAGGTATCAAGCGATTATATCCGTCAAGCTTACCGAGCAGGGGTGAGAGATTTTGCCGAAAGTAAGCTACAGGAAGCAATCTCGAAGCAGCAAGAACTAAAAGACCTCCCAGATATTTCTTGGCACTTTATTGGGCATCTACAGGCAAATAAAGCGCGCAAAGTCCTAGAATCTTTTGATTTAATCCATTCCCTCGATAGTTTAAAATTAGCCCAAAGACTCGATCGCCTGGCCTCAGAATTAGAGATTAATCCCCAAGTTTTGCTACAGGTGAAAGTTGTCCCCGATCCCGATAAGTTCGGTTGGGACAAGGCCGAACTCATAGCAGATCTTCCCGCTTTAGTCAACTGTCAACAGCTAAAAATTCAGGGTTTGATGACAATTCTGCCCCAGGGATTATCGGCTGGGGAAAAGTTAGCCGCCTTTGAAAAAACCAGCGATTTAGCCCAAATCATCGAGAATAGCTCTAGTTTATGCCTGCCTCATCTATCCATGGGGATGTCTAACGATTATCCTCTGGCCGTCAAGGCCGGAGCCACTTTGATCCGGGTGGGAACTGGCATTTTTGGCGAGCGCATTTACTGAACCATCTGCGTAAATTCACAGAAAAAAACCCCAGAAATTTTAATCATTGGTGATAATATATCTTAAAATTACAGCGTCTAGTCTAGAAACTGGTGGTTAGAAATGAGGAATTGACTTTTTCCCAATCCCTGAAAACTATCCCCTGATAACTAATAACTGAAAAGAGGGAACTAACTGCTGCTTCCAGACGACTAAAATGACGAACCCTTAACAAAATAGTTCCCCTGTACCAAGCGAGAGCAAAGATTGTTAAAGGCCACCAAATAACCCCGACTCTAGACAAGACCACCAAAAAAAATCTTTTGAAGGACATTAGACTGTGAACAACATTTTTACCAAGCTCAAAGATTTTGTCGGTATCTCCGAACAACCGGAAGATGAAGATGAAACCGACTACGAAGAAATGAACTGGGAAAAGTCTTCCCCCCAAGATAGGGATCAAAACGAAGAAGAAGAACCCCTTAATCGTCGTCAACGCGAACCTTTAAATCTCAATACAGCCACATCTATGGGACTCAACAGAAGCAACGTGATCGGTATGCCAGGTATTAACAACAATAATGCAGAAGTGGTCGTGATCGAGCCCCATTCCTTCGAGGAAATGCCCCAAGTTATCCAAACCCTGAGAGAACGCAAATCGGTGGTTTTAAACCTCAACGTCATGGACCCGGAAGAAGCACAAAGAGCCGTGGATTTTGTCGCCGGTGGCACTTATGCAATTGATGGTCATCAAGAACGCATCGGTGAGAGTATTTTCCTGTTTACCCCCAGCTGCGTTAAAGTTAGCACTCTTTCTGGAACTATTCACGATATCGCTGATAACCCGAAAATGGCTCGTCCCGTTTCCTCCGCACCTGCTTGGGCAGCCGAAAGCAGTCGATTAGCTCAATGAATCCTTCCATAGTCCTCTCGTCAGGTTTGTCGAAGCTAGAAATCGATCGATTTATCGAGAGGATGCGTTTTTTCTTGGTAGGATAGCTAAATCTCTCTTTTTTACTTTTTACTTTAAAAAATACTGTGTCTATTCGTTTAGGAATTATTGGCGGTGGAGTGATGGCCGAGGCCATTCTCAGCCGTTTATTAAAAAAAAATGTTTATAATCCGGAAACGGTGTTAGTCAGTGAACCCCAGTCCCAACGGCGCAACTTTTGGGTTAATACCTATGGAGTGCAAGTCAGTGAGGATAACCGGGAAGCTGCTAGGGCAACTGAGGTGTTAATCTTAGCGGTAAAACCGCAAATTTTAGAGCAAGTAGTGAATAGTTTGCTAGGAATACCCGAAAAACCCCTAATTATCTCGATTTTAGCGGGAGTTACCCTCAATCGCTTAGAAATGGGCTTTCCCGATCGCCCCGTCATCCGGACGATGCCCAATACCCCGGCCACGGTGGGACAAGGGGTTACAGCGATCGCATCTGGTCGTCATGCGGAACCAGAACATCTGGCCGTAGCTAGAGATATTTTTGCTGCGGTCGGTTCGGTGGTGGAAGTTCCCGAAGCTTTGATGGACGCGGTAACGGGATTATCGGGATCGGGCCCGGCATTTGTGGCCCTAATGGTGGAAGCTTTAAGCGATGGTGGTGTGGCGGCCGGATTACCGCGAGCGATCGCCTCTCAATTGGCCATAGAAACAGTTTTAGGGACGGCAACCCTATTAAAAGAATCGGCCATACATCCGGGGGAATTAAAGGATCGCGTCACTAGCCCTGGGGGAACCACGATTGCTGGGGTGAGACAATTAGAAAAAGGCTCTTTTCGCTCAACTATTATCGAGGCAGTAGTGGCGGCCTATCATAGATCTAAAGATTTAGGGCGTAGTTCCGAAAAGTAATCTTTTTATCTTTTTTAACCCATAATTAGGTAGGCGTTAAAAATTATCAGACACCCCCCTTATCAAGGCTATCCATTAGTCACATCTTTCTTAACATAAAATTTGACAAAAAGAGAAAAGTGTGCAAGATGGCTCAAGGGGGTTCTATGGGGGGACTAATTTGATGAGATAGTTTCCAAGTCTGGCTGATATCATGTAACCTTCG
>NZ_JAPZSS010000003.1:0-2222 GCF_027532015.1 Microcystis sp. LE19-131.1A
ACCTGTACCATTAATATTATTAGTGCCAATTAGTCTGAGGTTTTCCACATTGTTGGGTAAGGTGCGAGTAATTGCGCTTTGTAGGGTGTCAGTAATAATTACCTGTCCAATTGCTTCGTCGGGATTGATGGTAGCATTAACCGGATTGGAGAGGGTGACGGTGAAGACTTGATCAGGTTCATTAAGGTTATCATTGAGGATGGGAATGCTAATAGTAGCGGTGGCAGTATTAGGTGCAATGGTGATAGTTCCAGTTTTGCTAGTGTAATCTACATTAGCGGTAGCGTTAATGGGTGCAGTAGTATAATTGACGGTAATTGGTTGTGAATTGGGATTATCAACCGTGACGGTGAGGATGGCATTATTATCTTTACCTTCCACTACGGTGATGTCGTTGATGGAGAGTTGGGGAAAGTCGTCATTGGTAATTGTCCCCGTCACTGGGGTTGATGTACCTATTGTATAACCAGTCCCTGAAGCGAGAGTTAAGACGACCGTTTCATCACTTTCTACTATTGTGTCAGCAGTGGGGTCAACTGTTACAGTCGCAGTGGATGAACCAGCAGCAAAGGTGACACTGGTGGGGATAGAAGTGTAATCGGTTCCATTGGTTGCTGTCCCTTCAACTGTATAGTTGACAGTTAAAGCATCAGTGGTTACTCCACTACGGGTGAAGGTATAAACCAGATTTGTTGTCCCGTCTTCAGTAACACTACTAGGAGAAACCGCAAGAGTCACACTGGTATCGTCATTGAGAATTGTTCCCTGTCCCTGATTATCGGCTAAGGTGACGTTACGACCATTGGTTTGTAAATTACTCAGATTAACGAAGAAAGTCTCGTTACTTTCGACTTTAGTATCGCCATTAACAGCTACAGTAATCGTCTTAGAAGTCTCACCAGCATTGAAGATTAAGGGAGTAGCAGCAATCGCCGTATAATCGTTATCTGTTGTCGTAGCGGTTCCATCGGCTGTGGCGTAATTAACCGTTACTGCTGTATCAACTGCATTAGAAAGAGTGACGGTAAATACTGCATTGGTTGTCCCGCTATTTCCTTCGGTAATTGTGACATCAGTAATCGCAATCGATGCGCTGTCATCATTATTAATCGTTCCCTGACCTTGATTATCTGCTAAGGTGACGTTACTGCCATTGGCTTGTAAATTGCTGAGATTGAGGAAAAATGTCTCATTGAGTTCAACTTGGTTATCGCCATTGACTGGAACTGTAATCGTTTTAGAAGTTTCTCCCGGATTGAAGGTTAAGGTGGTGGGAGGAATAGCAGTGTAATCGGTTCCGGCGGTGGCTGTACCGTTAGCGGTGGCATAATCGACGCTAACAACCGTACTGGCGGCACTAGAAAGGCTCACGGTAAAGACTGCATTGGTTGTCCCGCTATTGCCTTCGGTAACGGTAACATCGTTGATGGAAAGAGAAATTGCGGGTTGAGAAACATCGGTAATGGTGACGGTAGCGGTGGGGTCGGCATTGAGGAGGACTGAGACGTTGCTGCTGTAAAGGTTCGCCACAGCCAAATCGGATTTACCGTCGCTGTTGAAGTCTCCTACCGTCAGGGAAAGGGGACGATTCCCCACGGAAAAGTTGGTGGCGGTGCCAAAACTGCCCGTGCCGGTTGCTAATAGTACCGAGACGTTAGACCTCTTGCATAAATCCGAAAACAAACGATAGAAACAATAATGGGAGGGACTTTCAGTTAATTATTTATTAGTAGTTGATAATCTTCAAAAATGTTGCTGTACAAGGATCGACTTAAGACTTTTGCAAGAGGTCTATTGTACTTGCTGTGGTGGGGGGGATAGTAGGCTAACTCAATGTTCAGTTGCGACTGCTGGGCAAAGGCTACCATCCGGTTCATAAACTGAGTACGACGAGAATGGTTCTCCGGCCCATTGTCTTGGTTAATCACCAATTTGTGAATGTGGCTAAAGCGGTCTTTTACCATCGCCCACCACTGCTCCAGCAAGTCCACAATACAATCTGCGGTCAGTTTAGAGCTGACAAAGAACAAGTACAGTTCATTGTATTCCTGGACTTCCCCGTTGACAAAAAGCCATAACCTGTGCTGTAGAAGGGATTAAGAGAATTTCCGCCGCCCCGTTACTGGGTACAAATCAGGGAAACTCCCAATAAATCTAACGCTTTTTGTTGCAGTTTAGTCGGTCGAGTTATCTTAGAAAAACGATAACTTCCCTCCCTAATC
>NZ_JAPZSS010000034.1:0-65377 GCF_027532015.1 Microcystis sp. LE19-131.1A
TTCTAGCAAAGGGAGAGAATTCTTGTCCATTAAGAAATGTTACAAATTACATGGGTACATTAAGATAAGTTAAGGGGGTGCATCCATTGATGGATAAGGGTTTTCAGCTATTGTGGTATATATGTATGGGGGAAGTTCAGAAATATGGGAACCTCTTCCCTTAAGTTGACACCAATGGCAAGCATTGCGCCCCTACATTAACGGATTTTGTCCACAATGTAGGGGCGAACTGCGTTCGCCCAAAAGGTACATTATCAAAGCGCAAGTCCCTAATTAGCCTATACTCAACGAATTTAGTATAATTTACCCGCTAATAGTCCCAGGTCACTCAATCGCATCTATGTTCCCGTCTATCCGTAAACTCCCCCAACTATTAATCAAGGGGTTGGGTCTGGCGATGATTTTCCAGTTGGAACAGTTTACAATAAGATTTGTAAAAATTTATAAATAATTATGAGCGAAAAAGTTGTCCTGATTGTCGGTGCTACGGGGGGGATCGGTGCCACTTTAGCCCGTAAACTAGCTGTTAATAGTCATAAACTCGTATTAGTAGCCAGAAATGCCGATAATTTATCTAATTTAGCGAGTGATTTGTCTTGTCCTTCTTTAATTGTGCCGACGGATATCACCAATCCCACTCAGGTGGAAACTTTGATGGAAAAAATTGTCTCCCATTACGGCCGGTTGGATGTGTTGGTTAATGCGGCTGGAGCCGGTGTGATGAAACAATATAATAAAATCACGCCGGAAGATTTAGATAAAATGCTCGACCTTAATCTGAAGGGTAGTTTTTATACCTGTCAGGCTGCGGCTAATGTGATGAAGGAAAATAAGGCCGGTCATATCTGTAATGTGGTGGGAATTTTGGGTAAGCATTCTATGGCTATGGCTGCCGCTTATTGTGCTTCTAAGTACGGGGTGGTCGGTTTTAGTAAATGTTTGGCCGATGAGTTAAAACGCTATGGTATTAAAATGACTTTATTCTATTTTGGTGGTGTCGATACTCCTTTTTGGGATCAGGTGAGCTTAAAAGTTGATCGCAATAAAATGTTAACCGCTCAAACTGCCGCCGATGCTATCTATTTTGCCATGAATGCTGAACCCCAAGCTGTCCCCATGGAAATTAATATTCAACCCGATAGTCATCTCTTTTTTTAGTCATCAGGAGTCAGGAGTCAGGAGATAGGGTTTTAGGGTTTTAGGGTGTTGGGGTTTTAGTTGAAATTCCCCCAATACCCCACTAATCCACTTCCCCATTCCCCACTTCATAATTCATAATTCCCACTTCCCCATTCCCCACTTCATAATTCATAGTTCATAATTCATAATTCCTAACACTCAACCACTTTTTTGACTTTATTTATGTTTGTTGATCATATTCATTTTTATGTAGAATCGTCCAAAAAATGGCGAGATTGGTTGGTGCGGGTGATGGATTTTCATGCGATCGCAAGTTTAGTTGATCTCCATACGCACACGGAAATAGTCGGCAATGGCATCCAAAAAGATAAAACTAAACAGATTATTTTTATCTTATCTTCTCCTTTAAATTCTCTCAGTCCCGTGGCGGAATTTTTAGGTAAATATCCTGAAGGGGTGGCGGATGTAGCTTTTCAAGTGGAGGATTTAGACAGTTTAGCTAGGAGAATTAAACAGGATATTTTTATTCAGGAAACTGCTTTTTCTAGGGGGAAGATAAAAAGCTGTCAAATCTCTAGCATTGCTAATCTCAAACATACATTAATTGAAAGACAGGGAATCACGCCAATTTTAGCCGATCCTAATCTGATTGAGTATGATAGTAAGGAACAATATAATCAGGATATTCTGGCAATTGATCATTTAGTTTTAAATGTTTTTCAGGGAAATTTAGAGTTAACAGCCAATTGGTATGAGGAAAATTTAGGCTTTAAAAAAAGGCAAACTTTTACTATTAAAACGGAGCGTTCTGGTCTTTATTCCCAGGTACTTGTTCACCCCGAAACCGAATTAAAATTACCAATTAATGAACCAGATAGTAACAGTTCTCAAATTCAAGAATTTTTAGATATTAATCAAAAATCTGGCATTCAACACATTGCTTTAAAAACAGAAAATATTTTAAGATTAACTCAAAAATTAAAAGAAAGGAAAGTAGAATTTCTATCAGTTCCCAACAGTTATTATCAGCAAATTAGCTATCAAAAAAAAGATTTTAATATTGCTGATTGGGAATGGTTAGAAATTAAAAAACAGGAAATTCTCATCGATTTTGAACAAAATAGTCATTCCCTATTAGAAAAGCCGACTTTACTGCAAATTTTCACTAAACCAATTTTTTCCCAGCCGACTTTCTTTTTTGAATTAATCGAGCGCCGTCATGCCGCTAGAGGTTTTGGAGAAGGCAACTTCCAGGCCCTATTTGAAGCGATCGAACGGGAGCAAATACAGCGAGGAACTTTAGATTAAAGTCAGGAAAGCGAGCATTTTTCCCATGAGACTAAGTAGGTAGGTGTTAAAAGTTTTCAGGCACCCCCCTTATCAAGGGGGGCAGGGGGGATCGAACCTAAAATCCATTTTTAATTTAATTATAACCAGCTACTTATCAACGATAACGTAATTCAATCACATCTTTGGCTCTCTTGGGTTTGGTGGGTAAAATGTATTCTAAGATACATTCTTCCTAGCGAGGGGGTGGAACGAACCACAAAGACACAAAGGACACAAAGACTGATCAATCATATTGTAAGTTAAACTTATCACACAGAACCTAGAAGAGCCCATCTTTTTTGATCGTGACATCATAGGAACCAAAAAAGGTTTGTCCCAAGAGTCCTAACCCTTTCATTTGGGGAGAAATATTAACAATCTGATTATATAAAGTCATCTCGCCAGCTTTAACAAAATTAATGCGACCAAGATAACCAGTAACGACACCGCCGGCGGTATTATTGATTACTTTCCTTTCCCGTTTGACTTTCATCGCTTTCGCCATGGCATCGGTGAGGACGATGCCACTAGCACCTGTATCAAAAAGCATTTCATAGGAGTGACGGTGATTAAAAACTACCATCACCGTGGGAATGCCTTTAACCCGGCGTTGAATCGGTAGCTGATAAACTTGCGGGGAATTTTTCCTATTTCTAGATGAACCGCCACAGAGACGGCTAAGATCTATGTGTTGTCCATCTGCTCTTTGGAGAAAGCATTCCGATTGAGCGAGAGTCGTGGGGGTGAAGGGAAATAAGAGCAGGGTGCTGGACAAAGCGATCGCAGAAAGAGACCTATTCATGGGTTTAACATCGAGAAGACCGACTCAGGAAAAAAACGCTTCTAGCTCTATAATTCCCCAAAAATGCGGGAAAATAAGAGGGTTTAACCCGGAGGCCAGTCCATTGGGCGATCGCCCAAAAGATGGACATGAAGATGATCGACGGTTTGACCTCCATGTTCCCCATTATTGATCACTACTCGATAACCTTGACTTAATTTAGCTTCGGAGGCCACCTTTTTAACAGTTAGTAACAAATGTCCCAATAAATCTTGATCGCTTTCGCTGGCTTCCTCTAGTTTCGGAATCGGTTTTTTGGGGATAATGAGGATATGGGTGGGTGCTTGGGGATTAACATCTCGAAAAGCGAGAACCAGATCATCTTCATAGACGATCGAGGCGGGAATTTCTTTCCGGATAATTTTGCTAAAAATAGTCTCGCTCATAGACAAATTGCTTTTTTTTTCAACTATACCATTAAGCTCTCAGCTTTTCTGGTTAGGTTATCCCGAGAAATAGGCTGATTTTCAGGTTAAATTCCCAAATAAAAGCATTTTTATGCGGAAAACTAGCCGAACATCCTGTTTTATTTTCCTAAGAACTCACTTTATTTTTACTTGAGCCAAAATGTTAGCAAGGGTTTGGAGTGCGGCAATTATCGGCATCGATGCCATTAAAATCGGGGTAGAGGTGGATGTATCGGGGGGATTACCCGGAATTGCCGTGGTGGGTTTACCCGATACCGCCGTGCAGGAGTCGAAAGAAAGGGTAAAAGCTTCCCTAAAAAATGCCGGATTTGCCTTTCCCATCCGCAAAATTGTCATCAATTTAAGTCCCGCCGATATCCGCAAAGAGGGTCCAATTTATGATTTACCGATTAGTATCGGCATTTTAGGGGCTTCCGAACAGGTAGAAGCCGATTTATTGGGGGATTTTCTCTTTTTAGGTGAATTATCCCTCGATGGTAGTTTGCGTCCCGTGGCGGGGGTTTTACCCATTGCTGCCGCTGCCGAAAAAATGGGGATTAAGGGTTTAGTGGTTCCCGCCGATAATGCCAAAGAAGCGGCCGTGGTCAAAGGAGTACAAGTGTATGGGTTTCGGCATCTATCGGAAGTGGTAAATTTCTTAAATGAACCCGATCGCCATTCACCGATGACTTTTAACGCTGCCGAGGAGTTCGGGCGATCGCGGGTAAATCTCCCCGATCTCAAGGATGTTAAAGGTCAAGCAATTGGCCGTCGGGCCCTGGAAATTGCCGCAGCTGGAGGTCATAACCTAATTTTTGTCGGGCCACCGGGTAGCGGTAAAACCATGTTAGCGCGACGTTTACCCGGAATTCTGCCCCAGCTTACCTTTGCCGAATCCCTAGAAGTCTCCCAGATTCATTCCGTCGCTGGATTACTGAAAGATCGAGGTTCCCTGGTGCGCGAGCGTCCTTTTCGCAGTCCCCATCACTCCGCTTCCGGAGCGGCGCTAGTGGGAGGTGGCACTTATCCCCGACCGGGGGAAATCTCCCTTTCCCACCGTGGTATTTTATTTTTGGACGAATTAACGGAATTTAAGCGCAGTGTCTTGGAATATCTCCGACAACCCCTAGAGGATGGTTATGTGAGCATTTCTCGCACTCGTCTTTCCGTCGCTTTTCCGGCCCGTTTTACCTTGGTGGCCAGTACCAATCCCTGTCCCTGTGGTTATTACGGCGATTCGGTGCAACCCTGCAGCTGTTCCCCGCGACAACGGGAACAATATTGGGCGAAATTATCGGGGCCGCTTTTAGACCGTATTGACCTACAAGTGACGGTAAATCGCCTGAAACCGGAAGAAATGACCCAAGAGAGTCGGGGAGAAGCTTCTGAGCAAGTGCGGCAACGGGTACAAAGGGCCCGGCAAAAGGCCAGCGATCGCTTTCAGAATACGGGGATTCGCTCTAATGCGGAGATGAATTCCGAGCATTTGCGGCGTTTTTGCGCTCTTGATCAGAGCAGTCGCCATATTTTAGAAGGGGCAATCCGAAAATTGGGTTTATCGGCCCGAGCAATGGATCGCATTCTCAAAGTTGCCCGCACCATTGCCGATTTAGGAGATAGTGAAATGCTGAAAAGTTCCCACGTTGCCGAAGCAATTCAGTATCGCACTCTCGATCGTTTAAGTTGAGTAGGGAGGCACAATTATTTGTAGGATGGGTTAGCGGTAGCGTAACCCATGCGGGCGTTGGGTTTCATGCTTCAACCCAACCTACGTTCTGAAAAAGTTTGTTGGTGGGGTTAGGAGTCGGTCGGGGAAGTCAGAATAACAGAATGACTTCCCACACCGCAAAAGCGATTAATCGGGCGATTCTAAGCGTTTTTGCCATTCTCGATCGATTTTATCGGAGCGCTCGATCTCTTGTTCGAGATAGTCTTGATCGGTAGAATAACTAATATCAGCATCTGTAATCACTTTTTGGTCAGCAAATTGACGAGAGTAGTCCAGTTTTTGCTCTAATTCAGGATTATTTTGTGCTAATAGGTCTGCTCTTTTTTCTCGCTGTTGATTGCGTTGATTAACCCGCTCATTTCTCCACTGTAAAAAGAAATAACGACCGAGGGGAATCCCCAAAAAAGCACCGGCATAACTGAGGAGAAAACCGTAGATTCCTGTGACTATTGACCCCAGAGAACCGCTCAAATCCACACTATCACTGTTGAGCAAAGATCCTAAAACTAAAGCGAGGATAAAGTTAACCACCCCTAAACCTAAAGCTAGGATAATTTGACCGCTATCTGCTTCGCTAAACTTCCAGCGTTTTTCCTTTAGATAGGGGGAAACTGTTTGTAGTTTTCTCTCTTTGGTTGTCACCTGTAGATCAGGAAAATAATAGATAATATCGCCTCGATCAGACACTTGCGGCAATCCATTAAAGCGAGTTAAAACTGGTAGTATATAATCTTCTGTCTCCTCATGACTGGGGGTAATACTATCGAGATAGGGGGCAATTTGTGGAGCGATAATCGAGCCACGATTATTTTGAATTACTTTACCGATAATTTGCCAGCGTCTCTCCTCTAAATTAAAATTAGGATCGCCATCGCCAAAAAGAAAAGAAAAAACTGCCTCGAGAAAATTCATCTTACTAGGGGGTTTGTCTGCCTTAACTTCCCGATCTCTTCTTTCGTAGTAGTTATTACCAAAATCGGGATAAAAAATCCAGAAAAAGTCCGTGGGAAAGAAGTTAATATTAATGTTATTATTTCCCGAATTGTTATCCGAGTCACTATCTTTAAACATTAAGCCGATCAGGATCGCTAGGATAGCCAGCAACAGGATTAAAATCGAAATAATTAAAACAATGCCGAAGGAAATGCGAATAACATAAAAAACTACTTTCCAGATTTTACTCCCGAAAGCTTTTAAATGCAATTGCCAATATTTATTCAGAAGAATCGACCGAAAATTTTCGGGGAAAAGATAGATAATCTCCCCCGTATCTGCTACCTGTAAATGTCCCCCCGCTTCCGCAGCTAAAGCTAATAATCCCTGTTGTGCAGCGTTAATCTCTAAACCCGATTTTGCCGCCACATCACCCACCGTAACCCGATAGCCTAATTTTTCGATCGATTGTAATAGAGACTCTTGGGGATTCATAGAAAATACTGTTCCTCTCGATTATCCTATTTTCTAGTGTAGTTTTGATTTTGTCTTTTTGGCAGCGGCTATCTGGATTGACAGGTGCGGCATTTTGGACTCGATCGAGAAAATATCGTTATAATTGTCCCAATAGTCGCAAAAAGCAGGGCTAAACTGTATAAATAGTTACTTTATAAGCAATTATCAGAGGTGAGCATGAATGCGTCGGAACAGGCAAAAGGATTAGAATTAACGGCGAAGATCGCCACACTCGTCAACCTGTTTAAACAACAATTCCCCGATGCAAAGGCAGATCTGAAACCTTGGCGCAATGATCCCCACACAAGGGAGTTAACGGATCCCGACTCGATCGATATCGCTTTCCATTTTCCCGGTTGGAGTCCCAGAATTCAAGGGCGCAGTATTCTGGTACAAATTCGTTTTCATCTCGATAGCGAGGATCAGCATCAGCGTTTGATTGGCTTAGAAATGCAGGCTTTTAACCATCAAGGAACCGCTTGGCGACTATCTACGGTGGAAAATTGGCAATTAGTCGGCAATTATCAACCCTCTCCTAAGGTGGCTGATAAGTTAAAATATTTCAGCCGGCAGGTGTTTGAAGTTTTTAAAAATGAGCATCGATAAGGCTCTTTCGGCACTCTCGGCAAAAGATCGTTATTCGATCGAGATTAAATCGGTCATAATGAGAAGCTATAGGACTAAATTAATTCTTGAAAGTGCTTCGCTTGAGCGGAAATTTTTAACATTTTTTCTGGTTGATCGTGAATCTCACTTTTTTGAGAAGGTTTACGGCTGCTCGTGGTTGTTTTAGACATACTGATATTTTTAATACTAACAAAGCGATATTGATAGTCCTGAAGAAAATCGGGTTGATTCCAAAATAAGCGTCCGATTTCACGACAATAGGAGACAAAGCATTTGGCTCCTTTTAATTGTTTAATTATCGATGAATTAGAATCTCTGCTTTTCTTCATTTCCAAACAAAGGATAACTTTTTCAGAATTGGTATTAGCAATAATTATAAAGTCTGCACGCTTACACTCACCTTTACTACCAGTAAAAATTGTGCGGACATCAAAAAACTCATCTAGCTTAATCACAATACCTCGATCGGGTTTAGGCATTCCACTAATCACAAACGAATAGTTATCTTGATTTTCTGTCAGTTTCAGTAAATAACTATCTCGTTTGTACTCTTTTTTGTATTCCAACTCTACTATCGCACAATCCCTAATCATTTCTTTGAGGATAGCAATATCAGACATTACTCCTCACCCCAAATAATAGCCGTTTGAATACGATTCATGTTTTCGATAGTAGTATCAAAACTACGCGCTTCAATACCCATTTCGTGATCAATTTTAGCGGGGTTTAAAGTGTGGAATTTAGTTTTTCTTTTTTGTCCTTTTAACATCTTTGAATCTTCTTCAGCAATATAGACTTTAACTTGATTAGCCGATAATAATTCCTCTTGTCTATAGCCTTCTTCTGCGGCAATTTGTTTCAGGTGTGGTTGATCATGGTTGAGCATAATTAATGTGTTTATTTCTTTGATAATATAATCACTGTGAGTAGTGATAAAAACTTTAATACCAATGTTGATCAGTCGAGCGAAAAGTTTAGCGATACGGCGTTGATTTTCTGGATGGAGATTTAATTCAGGTTCATCTACTATCAACAAATCTCCGATTCGAGCTTCGTGTCTTAAATAAAAGCCAATGTCTAAAAGAGAACGTACAGCACTAGAACTTTCATCCATCGATAGTCTAAGTTTTTTTCCTTTAGGAATGTAATAAAGTTCATCATTGCTAGTAATCATATATTGACCACCAATAATATCGGCAAAATCTTCTAAAATACTGGGATGATTTTCGGCAATAAAGCTAGTTTTTTTGACAATTGTTTCTATTTGTCTAGTAAAATCTACATTTTTTTTGACCGGTAGCGCATAATCCTGAGAAACATTAAATAACAGTTCCCTAGGATCAAAATTGCTATTTTTGCTAATTTCTTCCAGTAAACGATTACGAGCAAAATTTAACTCTTTGCGAAAAATTGCCGCTCCTGTTCTTTCTGCACTGGCAATAAATGGCCTAGGAAAAAACTGAGAGAAAATTATATCTTGGATGCTGTCGTAAATGATATCCTCAAGAAAATGCACTGGCAGATTTATTTTTTCTGTTTCTGTTAATAATGTAATGGATAAATAAGGCTCATTTTCATGTTTGCTAATCGAGATAATTTCCCATGTTGCTGTACTAATTTTCTTTTCATACTTATCTTGAAATTGAATATTGTCAAAATTTAATTCTATCTGAAAATCAACATTTTTAAACCTCTCCTCGTTAGCCGCAAAAACTTCAGGTATTTGTTGAATATATCTTTGACAACCTGTAGTAAGAATACTTTCACACTGTGGAACATACTCCTGTAGATCGAGACTAATTACACCATCAGAAAGTAGTTGCTCAATTTTTTCTTTGAGGCCAAATCTTGGCCCCGTTAATAGTCTTCGCCAAGTGTCTAAAAAACCGAATAAAGCATAGGTAGCATAAGTTTTACCTGTATTATTACGACCACAGATAATTGTGAGGTCGCCTAGACTGAATTCTGCCTGTTTTAAAATGCCAAGATTTTTAATTTTAACTTTCATATTTGTCTTTCGGTTTAATATTCACGATTATAGATAATTGTGGGTAATTTGATCAAGTCCCAAACTATACATTCAACTTTGGTTATCAAGGTTACTTACAGAAATTATAACCTTTCTAAGGCTTTTCTCTCTTTTTCAGTTACTTCTCGCCATTGACCAGGTTGTAATCCTGTTAAGCATAATTTATTGTTTTTATCAATAGTAATGGCTGTTCTAATTAATCTTAAAGTGGGATAACCAACGGCTGCCGTCATCCTTCTTACCTGACGATTTCTTCCCTCAGTTAAGGTAATTTCTAACCAAGCGGTGGGGACAGATTTTCGATAACGAATCGGTGGCTCTCTGGGGGGTAAATCTGGTTCAAAATCTAGTAAATTAACTATTGCCGGTCGAGTGCGATAATCCTGAATAGGAAGACCTTGACGCAATTTTTCTAAAGCGTTTAGGTCTGGAATTCTTTCGACTTGTACCCAATAGGTGCGCGGATGAGCAAATTGACGATGACCTAAACGATGCTGTAATTGACCGTTATCTGTGAGTAATAATAATCCCTCGCTATCCCTATCTAAACGACCGACAGAATAGATATTCGGGATGGGAATATAATCTTTTAAAGTCGAGCGCCCATTTTCATCAGTAAACTGACATAATACATCGTAGGGTTTATAAAAAAGGATATATTTATTCAAGGGAAAAAGGAGTCAGGAGATAGGAGTCAGGAGTCAGGAGATAAGTAGTCGTGTAAAATAAATTTCCTAGTGAAGATAGGCAAAAGGCAAGAGGCAAAAGGCAAGAGGTAGTTAGATATGTTTAATTAATTTTGCCTGGGTACTTAACTGATAACTGATAACTGATAACTGATTACTGATTTAATCCCGTTGATGGGAGAATTGATAAGCGCCGACAATCGAGAGAAGAAGAGCGACGATTAACAAAATGGGGATAGCGAACCAAGGAAATTGATTAATATCGTAGGCTGCGGCTCTTAATCCCAGACTAGCATAGGTGAGGGGTAAGGAATAAACAATAATTTTTAATGGCCAGGGTAAGGTTTGGGGATCGAAAAAAGTTGCTCCTAAAAAAGACATCGGCACGATTAAAAAGTTATTATACAGACTGACACTTTCGAGGGATGTAACTCGCAATCCAACAATTGCCCCTAAACCGGCAAAGACGGCACAATTTAAGATTAAAACTAATAAAAAGAGGGGATTGAGAAAACTGGCAAATTTTCCTGTAAATAAGATAGCAATGAGAATCACCGATGCAGAAGTCATTACACCGCGCAAAATTCCCGCAAAAACTTTACCTAAAAATAATGAGAGAGGATGGACGGGAAGTAATAATAATTCCTCGAAGGTTTTACTAAATAAGCGATCGCCACAGATGGAAAAGGTGGTTCCCCCGAAACTGATCGCCATTGAGGACAGGGCCACCATTCCAGGTAAAATAAATTCTAGATAAGAATCGCCGATCGAGGGTTTCATCGAGCGATCGAGGGCGCTTCCCAACCCCAACCCGAAACCGATAATATAGATTAGGGGAGAAACTAGACCGGTGGCGGCGATCTGAAGGACTCTCGCCCGTAAATCTAGCCATTCTCCCCAAAATACGGTTAAAGTGTCTGTTAATATCGTCTGAGCTTGAGCTAGTTTCACTGGTATTTTGGTTAATTAGTAAATATACTTTTAATAATAATTAACAATTGTCCCCTTTTTCAAGAGCGAGCTTTTCGGACTAGAAAAATAATCATCCTAAATCCGTTGAGCATGATGCTACTTAGGGGTTTGTGGCAAAATTGGCTAATGACTTGACCGCTCAAGCTTGCAAAAATAGTCCCTTCGGGTGCATCTCATCAGCTGTTAGGTGTTATATAGCGTTTTTCCGTCTGCTGAGGTACAAAAGTTATGGGTTTTAGGCAAAAGGGAAGAAAAATAGGCGTACCTCACCAGCTTAGGAAACGCTATATAACCAGCTACTTACTTACAAATCATCCAACAAGAGCGTTACTAACACCTTATCGACGCGATTACCGTCCATATCCACCACTTCCAAACGCAACCTTTGCCATTCAAAATGATCGGCAGCCCCCGGAATCCTACCAAGATGGGTAATAATAAAACCCCCTAAAGTGTGATAATTGCCCTGTTTTTCCCCCGGTAATTCACTGATTTCAAATAATTCTTTAAAATCTTCGATCGCCACTGTGCCATCAATCAACCAAGAACCATCTTCCCGCTGCACGATCTGTGCATCTTCAATATTATCTAATTGGGGTAAATCGCCGACAATTGCCTCTAAAATATCCTGGCGCGTCACCAATCCTTGAATCACCCCGTACTCATCCACTACCAAGGCAATATGATGACCACTTTGCTGCACTAATTCTAAAACTTTTAAACCCCTAGTGCTTTCCGGCACAAAAAGCGGCTGCTGTAAATCCTTCGTTAGGTCGAAACTTTCACCGGTTAAACAATCGGCCAATAAGTCTGTGACTTCAATTACCCCCAAAACCTCATCTAAACTGCCCTGACACACAGGAAAACGGGTATGATTGCTCTCAATTAGCTTCTGGCGATTAATTTCGGCACTATCTTCCAAATCTAACCAAACAACATCCGGACGCGTGGTCATAATCTGACTTACTCGGCGATCGCTCAATCCTAACACCCTTTCCACCATATCCTGTTCTGCTTCCTCAAAGGTTCCCGCTTCGGTTCCCTGTTTAAGCATAATTTTCAATTCTTCTTCCGTAATTGGGGAATCATTATTATTACCGCTAATCCCCAACAAACCGAGAATCAGATTAGTCGATTTACTCAAAAGATGGACAACGGGCGAAACAATTTTTGATAACCTATCGAGAGGACTAGCAACGAGGATAGCGATTTTTTCAGGATTACTTAAACCCAACCGTTTCGGCACTAATTCCCCCACCACTAGGGATAGATAGGTAATAATTAACACCACTAATCCTAATCCCAAAGCTTGACTATAGGGGGCTAAAACAGGAACTTGCGCCAATAATTGCGCCACACTGACCGATAAATTAGCCCCTCCGTAGGCCCCAGCAAAGATACCCACTAGGGTAATGCCAATCTGCACCGTCGATAAAATTTGATTGGGATCATTGGCCAATTTTAAGGCCACCGCCGCCCGTCGATCATCTCTGGCTAATTGTTCCAAACGGACTTTGCGGGCCGAGACAATGGCAATTTCCGAGAGGGCAAAGACTCCATTGAGGAGGATGAGGAAGAAGATAACAAGAATTTCGGTAGTCGCCGAGAACATGGTTAAAGGTTACAGGTAAAAGGGCGGATAGTTGTTTGTATCATAGTGCGAGGATCGGTTAAGTTCAGTAAAGAATCATCTTGATTTTTAACGAGTTACGAAGGCTTGTGTCTGGAGGGGGTTACTCCCAGTATAAATGGGATAGGATCAAGTCCGCACTCTTAGCTCAGTTAGCAGTGAACAGTCAGGAGTGACCTGTTGCCAGTAAAAAAAAGTTGTCCCTGGGAGAGTGGGGACAAACTCTCTCAATCTATTCGCCTGAAAAATTATGATCGCTACACCCGTATCATCGAAATCGAACCCTATCACGGAAATACGCCCCGGACTACCAACTATTTGCGGTTGGGAACAGGAAATCGCAGCGATTGTTAATCACGATGATCCGATCTTTTTACCGACAACAAATCTCAAATTAGACAATATTAAGGCTGGTTTTGCCTGTGCCTTGCATATGCACCAACCCACTATCCCGGCGGGTGTTAACGGGGAATTAATCTGCAATCTCCAGCATATGTTCGAAAATCTTGGGGATGGCGATAATCATAATGCCAGCGTTTTTGCCTGGTGTTACAGTCGCATGGGTGATTTTATCCCGGAATTGGTGGCGGAAGGCTGTAATCCCCGGATTATGCTCGATTATTCCGGCAATCTCCTCTGGGGTTTGGTACAGATGGGACGGCAGGATATCCTCGATAAACTCAAATTAATCACCTGTAACAGTCAATATCAACCCTATGTGGAATGGTTGGGGACAATGTGGAGTCATGCGGTGGCTCCTTCCACACCGATTCCCGATCTAAAATTACAGATGCAAGCATGGCAAACCTATTTTGCCTCGATTTTTGGCGTGGATGCTCTAAAACGAGTCAAAGGGTTCTCTCCCCCGGAAATGCACCTTCCTAACCATCCCGATACCCTCTACGAGTATATTAAAGCTCTGAAAGAATGCGGCTATCGTTGGTTATTGGTACAGGAACACTCGGTGGAAAATCTCGACGGTTCGGGATTGAGTCAGGAACAAAAATATATTCCTAATCGCCTGGTGGCCCGTAATTCTCGCGGGGAAGTGATTGCGATTACTGCTTTGATTAAAACCCAGGGTTCCGACACGAAATTAGTTGCCCAAATGCAACCCTACCACGAGGCCAAATGCCGCAGTAAACAGCAAATCGGCGGCGTTTGGGTTCCTTCCCTAGGTTCCCAGATTGCCGACGGTGAAAATGGTGGCGTGATGATGAATGAATTTCCTCGCGATTTTCCCAATCCTTGGCGGGAAATGCAGGGGGGTTCCAGTGTGGCAGGATTTAACGGTACGGAATATCTGGAGTTAATCGAGGCTGCTGGCGTTAATCCCCAAGATTATCCCCCAATTCAAGCCGTACACCAGCATAAAATCTGGCAGCGAGTTAATCCGGATGCCGCTACCCCAGAAGCGGTAGAACAGGCGATCGCTGATTTAAAACAGACCGACCACCGTTTTAGCATGGATGGGGCATCTTGGACAAATGATCTCAGTTGGGTGCGCGGTTACGAAAATGTCCTCGAACCGATGAACCAATTAAGCGCTCAATTCCACGAGAAATATGATCCTTTAGTACAAGCGGATCCTAGCTTCACCCGACGGCCGGATTATCTGGAGGCACTGCTTTATAATTTGCTCGTGCAAACCAGTTGTTTCCGTTATTGGGGCCAGGGTACTTGGACCGATTATGCCCGCACTTTATACGCAAGAGGCGCGGCCTTAACCCGCTAGGATAGTAAGCTATCTAGGGCGCAGAATCTGCGCCCTAGTAGTACAAATGTATTAAACTAAATCCTGTTTAAAAGGTATCGGGGAGCGGCGAGAAACAATCCATCTTCCTTACATTAATTTACGAACCCTCTCTTATACTAAATCCGTTGAGTAACGCACAGAAAACTGGTTTCTCCGAGAAACCCGTTTTCTACTCATGCAAAGGGCAAAACGGAGAATAAATAATCAGTTTTTAATAACTGGATTTAGTATTAAATGTTTTTTAGCTTACCAAACAGCCCCAAGGTGATTCTCCCCGTTGGCAACCCTAATCCCGCAACAATTAGAGGCAACACCGATGATGACTGGCGCTTCCCCTGCTTTCCACCCACCCGCAATCGATTTAATTGGGTTCGGTCCCCTGTGGACAGGTTTTAGTCAACGTCGTTTTTCCCCCGATTCTTCCGGGGTAAAAGTGCAGTGCCATGGACGAGTATTATGGCTAGGCATAGGTTGCATCCGTGGCACGGAGAAAGCGGTCATAGATAGGGCAATTAGGGATGTTTTTAAGCGTTATCACCTCTCTTTAGCCGCTATTGCTGGTATCGCCACCCTTGACATCAAAGCTGATGAACGGGGTTTAATTACCTACTGTCAGGAGAAAGGATTGCCCCTAAAAACCTTTACTGCCGAGGAGTTGAGAGATATTAATGTCCCCAATCCCTCAGCCATTGTCAACAAGCAAGGGGGAACTCCTAGCGTTGCTGAGGCTGCCGCTTTAAAAATGGGCGAGATTTTGCTAGTCAGCAAGCAAATAGAAGCAAAATCGGTAACGGTGGCGGTTTCTTTGGCAGCAAGGGAATAGAGAGGCTAACAAATCAATGCTTAAACAGGTTTTATTTCTTAGTAATGGTCATGGCGAGGATTTAAATGCTAGTTTAATTGTGGGGGAATTACAAAAAATTCAGCCCCAATTATCTATAGCTGCTTTGCCTTTAGTGGGAGAGGGAAAAGCTTATCAAAAATTGCCAGTACCAATTATTGCCCCCACTGCCACTATGCCATCGGGGGGAATTATTTATACTAATCCTTTTAATTGGATTAAAGATATTGGCGCGGGATTAATCGGTCTAACTATTAAACAAATTCAGGCAGCTTTTAAAGTTAGCAAGAATTGTGATTTATTGATAGCAGTGGGGGATATTGTGCCGATTGCGATCGCTCGTTTAACTGGTCGTCCTTTTGTGGCTTTTATTGTTTCTACTTCCAGTTATTACGAAGGTACAATTAAATTACCTTTACTGACAGAATTATGTTTAAGATCAGACAAGTGTTTAAGGGTTTTTACCAGAGATAAATATACAGCAACAGACCTACAAAATCGGGGTATTAAAAAAGCGATTTTTGCTGGCTATCCGATTATGGATGTCTTAACACCAACGGGTAAAGATTTGGAATTAGATAGTCAAATTCCCATGATTGCTTTATTAGCGGGGAGTCGTTTACCTGAAGCTTTGAGTAATTTAGCTTTACAGTTACAAGTCTGTGAGGAAATAGTTAAAATTAAACCGATGCAGTTTCGGGCTGCTATCATTCCTAGCATCAGAGAAACCGACTTAGAAAATTTGGCTAAACAAGAGGGATGGCATTATTTAGGAGCGGGAAAACTAGAGAAAAATGGGGCTTTATTGTGCTGTTATCGTGATGCTTTTGCCGATATTCTACACCATTGTGACGCTTGTTTAGCCATGGCGGGGACAGCAGTAGAACAAGCGGTGGGATTAGGAAAACCTGTCCTACAAATACCCGGATTTGGACCCCAATTTACCTACCCTTTTGCTGAGGCACAAATGCGCTTATTAGGGGAATCGGTGATAACTATTGGAAAGAAACCCACGGAGGTGAATTTATTTAAAAATGCTGCGGTTAAAATTGTCGATATTTTGGCAGATTCTCAGTATTTACACAGATGTTTAGAGAACGGTAAAATTAGAGTGGGAGAGTCTGGAGGTAGCAGGAATATTGCCGAAGAAATTTATATGAAATTAGGGTGTTAAGTAGCTAGTTATAATTAAATTAAAAATGGATTTTAGGTTCGATCCCCCCTACCCCCCTTGATAAGGGGGGTGCCGATTACCCCTTAATCTCCCCTTAATAAGAGGGCGCCGATCCCCCCTTAATCCCCCCTTGATAAGGGGGGTGCCGATTACCCCTTAATCCCCCCTTGATAAGGGGGGAATCTGAAAGTTTTTAATACCTACCTACTTAGGGCAGCGTAATCCAGCTTAAAATTAGCTCAATTACCTTTTAATTAAACATCGTCATTTTCCCGAACAGATAAAAACTCAGCCACCGCTTGATTAAAAATTTCAGGTTCCCCTAAAAATGCCCAATGATTACCCGGTATCTTTTTAATCTCTAGAGAAGTTAAATACTTTTTATAGGATTGAATTTGCCAAGCAGTGCGATTTAATCCCTGTTGGGGAAGGATCAATAAACTGGGAATATCTAAAGCTTTAGTTAATCCAGCAAACCCCATGACATCCTCAAAAATTTCCCCGCGTGCCGATAAAGTAAATTTACTGCTCCAACTGCCATCCGCTTTTTGTTCAATGGCATTTTTAAACACCTCTTGCTGTAAATTTGACCAACCTTTATATTGTTTTAATTGACGAGCGATCGCTTGTATGCTCTGATAACTATCAAAGGAACGAGTAATCTTTAAAAAGGGCAAAACTTGATAGAGAATTGGAAAAGTTATCCTAATCCAACTAGGCATTTTATCGATAAAAAAGGGATCGACTAAAATTAAACTCTTAAATACTTCTGGCTGTTGAGTTGCCCAAATCGCCGCTATTTTAGCACTCCAAGAATGACCTAAAATATGTGCTTGCGTCCAACCTAAATGATTAATTAAAGCCCTTAAATCGCCGATATAATCCTGAAAGTGATAACCGGTTGTTGGTTTACCGCTTTCCCCATGTCCCCGCAAATCTGGGGCAATAACTTGATAATTTGAGCGTAAATAATCGCCCAAACTTGACCAAACCAGAGCATGATCCGCCATGCCGTGCAATAATAGTAGAGGCATACCTCGATCGCTCCATTGTAAATAGGAAATTTCCATCGAGTTATTGGTAAAAGTCTGGCGTTGTGGCATAAATTCTCGACTGATTTTTACTCTATAATTTAAATATCACTTAATAAAACTTCATACAATGGCACTACAATCGCCCCTCACTGCCACTAGCTTAGAGCAATTGTCTTGGACATGGCAAGGTCACACCATCCCCTACACTGTGCGGGGAGAAGGACAACCCCTAGTATTAATTCACGGTTTTGGGGCATCTATCGGTCATTGGCGCAAAAATATCCCCGTTTTAGCGGAAAATGGCTATCAAGTCTATGCCCTAGATCTCTTGGGATTTGGGGGTGCGGATAAGCCCGCTTTAGATTATAGTCTCAACCTTTGGCAGCGGCAAATACAAGACTTTTGGCGGGAAAAAATCGCAAAACCGACGGTATTTGTCGGTAATTCCATCGGGGGACTGATTGCCTTAATGCTGATGGCAGAATCTCCCGAAATCACTGCCGCAGGAGTAATTATCAACTGTGCGGGAGGATTAAACCATCGTCCCGAAGAATTAAATTTCCCCTTGCGTTTAATCATGGCTGCCTTTACCGGTTTAGTTAGTTCTCCGGTGACAGGAAAGTTTATTTTTGAACAGGTAAGACAGAAAAATCGCATCCGGAACACCTTAAAACAGGTTTATCGCGACCATACTGCGATTACCGAGGAATTAGTCGAAATTCTCTATCAACCCTCCTGTGATGCGGGTGCGTGGGGAGTGTTCGCATCGGTGTTGACAGCACCCCCTGGACCTTCTCCCCAGGAATTATTACCGCCAATTGATCGCCCTTTATTGGTACTCTGGGGAGAGGATGACCCTTGGACACCGATCGCTGGTTCGGTAATTTACCAAGAAAGAGCTAAAATGGGCAATAATACCCAATTTTATCCGATTGCCAAAGCCGGTCACTGTCCCCACGATGAACATCCCGAAAAAGTTAATCAATTAATTTTGAGTTGGCTGTCGGAAATGGGGATTTAGTCAGTTATGGAAGATTTTAGCGATTAATAGTTACTGGAGAAATCTGCCAATCGGGGCGAAGATTTTTCGCCCCCCGGAGATAGACGTGCTGCATTTCCCCTTGTAGTTTGGGAGTATTAACGTGGAGAATTACGCGAATACACTTTTCTAGACTACTAGCGACCTGCATCTGTTGCACATCGAGGAGGGGGACATTTTGCCAGTCGGGACGTTCGCGAGCGATAGCAGCGGGGAAAATCGCGTCTAAATCCTGAGTTGCCGTAAAGATAATACTAACAATATCATCGGGATCGAGACTATTGTGAATTTCGATCGCTTCGAGGAGTTCTGTCACTGCTTCTCGTATAGCTTCAATAGTATTAACCGTTACCGTCGTTGCTCCCCGAATGGCTCGAACCTTCCACTGCACGATTGTTATCCTCCGATAATCCTGATGAGTCAATTTTAGGGGTTAACGCGCCCTTTTTCTCGACTTTAATCTGGTCATCAGGGTCGGTATAACCACAATAGTTGTCCGTTAACTTCTAATTCAAATTCTAGACGCTGTAGGGTTTTTTGTAATCCTAGGGGTATTTGGGAACGATTGCCCGTCAGACGACTGAGCAGGGGTTTCGGTTCTTCGATAGTCTGACATTTAGTTTTATCTGGGGGTAATCCTGCCAATTCTAGCGCCCAAAGTCGGGCATCTTCCTCGGTTCCTAAGCGATCAACGACTCCTAATTCTAACGCCTGTTGACCGGTAAAAATGCGCCCATCGGCAAAACTTTTCACCTGATTGACATCTAAATTTCTCGCTCCGGCGACGGTTTGCAGAAATTGCTGATAACTGGTATCGATCATATCCTGAAGAATTCTTTCTTCTTCATCAGTTAATTCTCGATCGAAGGAGAGAATATCTTTATAAGGGCCCGATTTAATCACTTTAAACGAAACTCCCACCTTATCTAACAATCTTTCTAGATTGTTCCCTCTCAGGATAACACCGATCGAGCCGGTAATCGTGCCGGGGTTAGCCATAATATAATTAGCCCCCATACCGATATAAACGCCGCCAGAGGCGGAAATATTGCCAAAACTAGCGATTATTTTCGTGGTTTTTTGTAACCGCTTCAATGCTTCATAAATTTCTTGGGAATCCCCCACGGTTCCCCCGGGGGAGTCAATGCGGAGAAGTAGGGCGGGATATTGCCTTTCTTTGACGATTTCTAGGGCTTTTAAGACCCTTTTGCGGGTATCGGAGGCAATTGCACCTGTAATTTCTATTCGAGCGATTTGTTTGCGGGTTTTCGGTTTAAAAGGCCAGACCATCAGGTTTAAATATCTCTAAAAAAAGGACTCTCTCTAATCTAACGCTTTGATCGTTCTAGGTTAAGCAGACATTATATTTCAGAATTTAAGGACAAAATGTCTGGTTAAGTGTATAATGGCATTAAGTGACCAGAGTTGAGGTAGGCGAGGTGAAGATTTGGGCAAGGTGGAATCCTTTAATTTAGATGGCTTAGATCTGTTTTTCAATTCTCACGATCATTTGCCACCTCATTTTCATGTTCGTAAACCGGGCCAATGGGAAATTAGAGTTTTTTTCTTACTTTGTAATCAAGAAAATGGTCTAAATTTTCAGGTGAAATGGCCCGCCAATGCCAAAATATCTAGTAAGGAAAAAAAGCAAATACTCGACCACGTTTTGGCCAATCGTTCTGCGCTCCTAATTGAATGGGAGGCAAAGGTCTGTACCCGGGAGAATTAATCATGTTAAATAAGCCAGAAATTACTGTTATAATTGAGGATAAAGAAATTTATAATTTCTTGCCAGAGTCTCAATCTGTGCAGATTCTTTCCTTACCAGATTTAAAGAATATTGATTCCTTAAAAAACATCTTTATTTGTACTTCTTTGACTGGTTTAAAAGCCGTGTCAGATATTGCCAGAAATGCTAATGATAAACATCATCTGCGAGGTCTTTTTATCCGAGCAGACATTGATTCTATCTGGTTGCCGCAACTATTTAAACGGGCCAATTTACGCACCCTGCGAAATACCCTCGTTTATCGAGATTTTATTTTACCGACAAGGGTGATTAATGCTTGGAGTTGGGGAGCGCAAGAGCATTTAATCGCCACAGCTTTAGTTATTGGGGAAAGTTTATTAATCAGTCGCTGTGATCTCAATGAGCTAGAAATTCCCTTTGCATCTATGCCAGCTTTACAGCGTATTCCTCTAGAAGAAAGAGAGAAGTTTATTATAGCAGAAGATGGTAGTTATATTCATTGGCCAGTTGTGGACATTCATCTTGATATAGAGGCTTTTTTGAGTGTGATTGAACCAAAAGCAAAACAAAAGTTTGCAGCGATTAAATTAAAACATGATCAGATTTTTGGTCGAGCGATTGCCTCTTTACGCAAACAGCATCAACTGCGACAATCAGATATTATAGGAGTATCCGAGCGTCAAGTGAGACGCATTGAACAGGGAGAAGGAACAAAGGTAGAAACCCTTAATTTATTTGCCCAAGCTCACAAAATGGAACTTAATGATTATCTTGATGCTGTTGCTGGGTTAATCGATAATACTTCAGTAGATTTGCTCTAGTCTTAGAGCTTATTTATAAAGTAAACATCAAAACAAATGTAGGGCGATCATTCCTCGATCACCCTAGTTTTTCTGACAAGAACTTCTCATATTCCGCAGTCAAAGTAGGGTATGCCACTTTCTATCTTTTCTTTCTTTTCCGGGTTTTTCCAATTGGGACACCAATCGCTAAGAGATCTGACAAATGAGCCTCTTTTATATTCATTCTCTATTATTGGTAGAGCGTTATTAGCATCTTGCTTGGTTGGGAATAAGATGACACTCACATAAAATCCTTTTCGTTTAAATAGCTTATTTTTGCCTCGATATTGTGGCAATCGTCTTGGTAGTTGTTCTATTTCCCATTGTGCCTCTTGAATGCCTCGATCTGAACCATAAATAACACCATGGGATGGAGTTTGGGAAGATACTTGGCCAGGTGGCAATCGTCTTGGTGTTGGTGGTTGCTCCATTTCCCCTTGTGCTTCTTGAATGCCTCGATTCTCAAGTCCTTTCTCGCATTTCTTAATAGTTGTCTTAAAAGGTATAGTGTTTAAAACAATTTCTCCTTTGGTAGCACAAGCATTATCAAGTTTAGTGTCTGGTGAAATTATTATCTCTGTTGTCTCGACATTATCAAAATTTGCACTCGTTAAATTCGTATTAGATAAATCTACATTAGTCATTTGACTCTTGATAAATTTTGCACCCTGCATATCAGCACCAGTGAAATAAACATCTGTTAGATTCGCTTGACTAAAATCAGATTCTCGTAGTTGTGAACCCTCAAATAATTTTACGTTTTTAATATTAGAGTTCGTTATGTCCGCTTTATCAATTACTACTCCTAATGGCTTTTTATCCACCGTCTCAACTTGATCAACATCATTTAATACCATACCTTTGAGATTGGCTCCATATAAGTTAATTTCTGGCTCAGTAGATGGACTGTTATTATCAACAGTAATTAGCTGTGATTCAGCTAAATAAGTGATAACTTTTCCTTTACGTTTGCCATCTAATTGTTCTAGAACAGAGAGAGTTAAAGCTTGAGCGGTCGGTCTAAATTCTAGCAGTAACCTTTCCTTTGAATTTGATTCTTTAGAACCAGGTGTTTGTTTGCTTTTTTTTGTCTCTACAATTAAACCTTGCATTTTGGAAAAATAATCCGTCAAAATCTCCTGATGTTTCTGCTCTTGTGCAATTTGATTATCTCTAAATTCGGCTGCAGAATTCAGATAGAAAGCACCCAGGGCTAACATTAGAGGTACTATCAATAATTGTAGCCAATCCCAAAAACTTTTTTTCTGAAATCCCGACCATTTAAAATTTGCTATCCAGTTCGATACTATCGCTACATTGGCTATAATAAGTAGGAATAATAATAAGAAAAGCATCCATCTTAGCCAGGGCATATCAGGGACGAACCCATAACCATCATTTATTAGACCAATCGCAACAACTATTAAAAAGGCAAACAAAAACAAGAATATGTACGGCCAATTTTTTCGATTGCCCAAAAAATCTCCAAGTTTGCTATGTTGAAGCTTCGGTGAAACTTGCTTTAAATAATCCTCATAACTTAGGTCGGGGGGAATTAGTTTTGTATCTCCAGAATATTCATAATCTGGATTGCCTGTCAATATCTGGAAAGCTAAACTCCTACCCGTAATTGTTTTCTGAGATGAGTTTTCTGGTAAATCATCTAACCATCTTAAGGCATATTTAAGTCGTTCTATTACTTCGTCGCTTTCAAAGGGTGATTTAACATCAGGAAGAATTCTCAGGTCAAAATCACGAATATCGTGGCGTTTTAGGAGTTGCAGTTCTTGTTTTTCTAGAGTTCCTAAACTAAAGAAATGCGTGTTCGATAAGCTAATTCCATAATGCCATGTTTGATATTTTTCTCGCCATTCGACTAGCTTGCCATAATATTCGCTTTCTGGCCGTACATTTTCTTCAATGCCGATAATTAAAGAAGCCAACTCTGAAGTTATCATTAGTATAACACCCTGTTATTTATGTTTTTTTATAAAAAGTTAGAGAGAGTTTGAATATCCGTGAGGACTAGCACTATATACCTATTCCTCAGAATAGCAGAAAGTCCTTAACCAGAGACATTTACTTAATATAATGTTACTTTTCTCGTCCTTAAAAATTGACTGTTTATCTGATGAGTTTGTTTCTGGATTAAATCAGGTTTATCGCCCAGTTTGGTTGATCTTTTTTAAGGATGCACTTGTCTTTTATGTTAATGAAATAATCCAGATTTTACTAGACTTTTCCGACTTCGATTAATTCGAGTAATTGTGCTTCGGTTAGCTGAATAATGCCCAATTCTAGGGCTTTTTCTAGCTTAGAACCCGCCGCTTCTCCTAGCACTAAATAATCAGTTTTTTTGCTGACAGAACCCGTCACTTTCCCCCCGGCTTTTTCGATTAATTCTTTCGCTTCCTCCCGTTTGAGAGTTGGTAAAGTGCCAGTAATGACAAAGGTTTTCCCTGCTAAAGTCGCTTTAGTGGTGGTGGTTTTTGCTGCTGCGGCAAATTGTAAACCAGCTGCCTGTAATTTAGCGACTAAATCCCGATTAGCGGCGATTCTAAACCAATCATAGACTGATTGAGCGATTTCTTCACCGATACCATAGACAGAAGCTAAATTAGTCACGCTGGCGTTAGCTAACTCCTCCACAGTCCGAAAACTTTCGGCGAGAATTTTGGCGTTAACGCTGCCCACATAGCGAATTCCTAGCCCATAAAGTACCCTCGACCAGCTTTGATTTTTGCTCTGAGCCATAGCTGTAATCAAATTTAAGGCGGATTTCTCGCCCATTCGGTCTAATTTGGCAATTTCCGTTTTTTCGAGGCTGTAGAGGTCAGAAATAGCGGTAACTAATCCCTGTTCAATCAGCAAAATTACCACTTTTTCCCCTAATCCCCGGATATCGAGAGCGTCGCGACTGGCCCAATGTACTACACTTCCCCGCAAAATCGCCGGACAGGAACTATTAACACAGCGTGTCACCGCTTCCCCCACCGGACGGACTAGGGGAGATTGACATTCAGGGCAATTAGTGGGCATCTGGAAGGGTAAGGTGTGGCTAGGCCGCAATTCTGGCAGGATTCTCACCACTTCCGGGATAATTTCCCCCGCTTTGCGGATAATTACCGTGTCACCGACTCGGATATCTAATTCGGCCACTCGATCGCTATTATGTAAAGTAGCCCTTTGTACGGTGGTTCCTGCTACCTGTACCGGTTCCATCACCGCCATGGGTGTGACTGCGCCGGTGCGTCCCACATTGACGATAATATCTTTAACTACCGTGGGGACTTCTTCGGCAGGATATTTTAAAGCGATGGCCCACCTGGGGAATTTTTGAGTGAATCCTAACCGATTTTGTCGCTGTAAATCGTTGATTTTGACTACGACACCATCGGTCATGTAGGCTAATTGATGACGTTTTTCTTGCCAATCTTGATAGTATTGCGCCACTTCTTGCAGGGATGGACAAAGTTGACGGTGGGGATTAACCAGAAATCCCATGCTTTCTAATCTATCTAAGGATTGCCATTGAGTATTGATATGTTTATCGTCTAAATGCAGGGTATAGGCAAAAAATTGTAAGCGTCTTTTATCAACTATTTTCGGATCTAATTGTCGTAGGGTTCCTGCTGCCGCATTGCGGGGATTAGCAAAGAGAGATTCACCCTTTTCTTCTCTTTCTTGATTGATTTTATCAAAGGTATCGAGGGGTAAAAAAGCTTCACCGCGCACTTCCACAATTGCCGGAGGATTATCTATATTTAAGCGTAAAGGAATAGAGCGAATTGTCCGCACATTGGGGGTAATATCTTCGCCAGTGACTCCATCCCCTCTAGTAACACCTCTGACGAAAAAGCCGTTTTCGTAGGTTAAAGCTAATGCGGAACCATCGATTTTTAATTCACACACATATTCCGTGTCTTGGGTTTCATTTACATATCTTTGCCAACGGTTGCCCCATTTATTTAATTCTTCGAGATTAAAGGCATTTTCGAGACTATACAGGGGAATATTATGACGAACAGAAACGAATTGACTAGAGATTTTATCCCCGACTCTTTGGGTGGGACTATCGGGGGTGATTAATTGAGGATAACGCTTTTCTAGGTCTTCTAATTCCCGATAAAGTTGATCATAAACGCTATCGGGTATAAAAGGATCATCAAGAACATAATAAGCATAACTGGCTCTTTGTAGTTCTGTTTTTAGTTGTTGGCAACGTTGTTGGATTTCTAAGGGGATAGTCATAATCGTTAATAATGCTACTGGGCAAAGACCATTTGAGGAGTTAATTGTAAATCGGAAAATGTTACCGATATTATTCTATCTTCGTTGTGAAATTCTGCCAGTTCATAAAATCCAGAAATCAGGGTTAAAACCGATATTTTTAGGGCAATAGGATCGATAATCCAGTATTCAGGAATGCCTCTTACCGCATATTCTGAACGCTTATAACGGTAGTCATCATCGGCATTATTGGGGCTAACAATTTCTACAACTAAGAGGGGAGGAAATTCAATCACTGCTGTGGTCATATTTCTAATCTCTTGACATTGTTCAGCAGTTAAAATCATTAAGTCTGGGATTCTCGATTTAGCTTTATCGGTGCGAATTCCTACGGTAGCGGGCATAACTTTCCAAGTTAGATTTAATCTTTTAATTTCTGCCATTAAATAATCATAAATAAAGGCAAGAATTAAGGCATGAAAGCCACTAGCGGGAGGCATGGAAATTAATTCTCCGTTAAATAATTCGTACTTATTATCTGTGGAGTCCTGATAATTTAAATATTCTGCAAAGCTATATATTTTTTGTCGGGTAGCAATCATAAAAGTCTCCAGCTAAGATTTTACTGTGCAAAGACCATTTGAGGAGTTAATTGTAAATCGGGAAATGTCACCGATATTATCCTATCTTCGTTGTTAAATTCTGCCAGTTCATAAAATCCAGAAATTAGGTTTAAAACCGATATTCTTAGGGCAATAGGATCGATAATCCAGTATTCAGGAATGCCTCTCACTGCGTATTCTGAACGTTTATAACGGTAGTCATCATCGGCATTACCAGGACTAACAATTTCTACAACTAAGAGGGAGGGAAATTCAATCACTGCTGTGTTCATATTTCTAATCTCTTGACATTGTTCAGCAGTTAAAATCATTAAGTCTGGGATTCTCGATTTAGCTTTATCGGTGCGAATTCCCACCGTAGCAGGCATAACTTGCCAGTCTAATTGTAGCCTCTCTATTTCCCTTTCTAACACATTAAATATGTATCTAAGTATCAAAGCATGAAAGCCACTAGCAGGAGGCATAGAAATTAATTCTCCGTTAAATAATTCGTATTTATTATCCGTGCAGTCCTGATAATTCAAATATTCTGCAAAGGTATATAATTTTTCTTTGGTAGCAATCATGATAATCTCTAGAAAAAACTTAATTGAATCTCCTTTGAAGATAAATTTTGCCTTTGATACCCCCTTAATAAGTTAGGGGGAATCTGACAATTTTTAACACCTAGCTTTTTACTTAGATTCGATATCCTCAACTTTTTTGGGAACCGTTGCAGTTAAAACCTCATTTCCTGTGGCAGTAACTAACACATCATCTTCGATACGGATACCGATACCCCGCCATTTTTCTGGCACTTCCGGCTGTCCTTCAGCAGGTTTAATATCGGGGGCGATATAAATACCGGGTTCCACGGTTAAAACATGACCAGGCTGCAAAGTTTGCCAAGTTTCTTCGTTAACCTTATAACCTCCCGCATCATGGACATCTAATCCTAACCAATGGCCAGTTCTGTGCATATAAAAAGGCTTATATTTTTCCTCTTTAATTATCTCATCAATGTCGCCGACCAATAGCCCTAAATCCACTAATCCCTCCACAATTGTCCTCACGGCCGTGTCATGAAAAAGATTATAAGGATTACCAGTTTTTACCACTTCAATCGCCTTTAGTTGAGCTTCCAGAACAATTTCATAGATAATTTTTTGTTCGGGGGTAAATTTACCATTAACGGGAAAAGTGCGGGTAATATCACCGTTATAGTAATTGTAGGCACAACCAGCATCAATTAATAAAAGCTCATTTTCTTGTACTTGGCGATTATTGTTGATATAGTGCAGAATACAGGCATTAGCACCACTAGCAACAATAGAAGGATAAGCGGGACCCATACCCCCTTCCAGGCGAAAAGTATGCTCAATTTCCGCTTGAATTTGATACTCGTAGTGACCAACTTTGGTAAATTCTCTGGCCCGATTATGTGCCTGTGCTGAAATAGCAGTTGCTTGGCGAATATTGTCCAATTCGGCCTCGGTTTTCAGTAAGCGCAAAGGATGGAGAATAAAATTAGTATCCTCTAAAGCAGTCGGTCCAGTGCCGCGACGGGGAAAAGTGGCGATTAATTTTTGCCAGTGCTTTAGAACATTTGTATTAAAAGTTTTGTCCCGGCCGAGATGATAATAAATTCGTTCGGCTTTTTCGAGATATTGGGGTAATTTTTCGTCCAATTCTTCGATAGAATAGGCCTCATCAGCAGCAAAAATTTCCTTTGCTCCTTCCACACCGTGGAGATAGCCTGTCCAGGTTTCTTTTTCCGGGTCTTTTGGCTGCACGAACAGGATAAACTGATGTTCGGGGTGATGGGGTGCTAAAACCGCCACCGCCTCCGGTTCATTAAATCCTGTCAGGTAAAAAAAGTCACTATCCTGACGATAGGTGTATTCTACGTCATTGTGCATGACCACCATGGGCGCACTGCGAAAAATTGCCGTTCCATTGCCGATTTTTTCCATTACCTGCTGACGACGCTGCTGAAACTCTCTGCGATCGATGCCCATAGATATTCCTAAAAATGTCACAATAAGTCCTAGAGTCTATTATCGCTAATATTTTTAATTTATGACCCCTGAAGAACTGGATTTTTCCCAAGATATCATCGAAAGGCGCGAGTTTACCCTAGCAGATTTTATCGCTCAAGAGGGGGCGGATTTCCTCAAAGGAGAATCTCCTGTCCCCAAATTAGTGCAAGTTACCACAGAGATTAAACAATTTATTGCCGCTAATTTAGGGGATTCTTCGGGAGCTTTGCAGATAATTTTACAGCTTATTGTCGATGAAGAATTAACCAAAGTCAGTCAAAATTTAGATAATCCCGTTCAAGCTTTACAGTTAATCCTAGAAGAAATTTTAGACAATCAAGAATTACTCTATGAATTAGTACACCGAGTCGATGTGAAATGGGGACAATTATACGGGGAACGTCCCTATTTTCAAAAACCCCATCAAAAACCCCACCCTGAAGACGAATACACTCACAATTCCGTCAGAGATAAGTTAGTCAGTTTATTAGCCAGATTAGAAGCGGATAAGTAGTAGAGCCTATGGCAGTTAGGCTCTCTTATTCTTTGTGTTATGAGTTTAACTTATATAGGAGCGATCAATCTTTGTGTCCTTTGTGTCTTTGTGGTTTCTCCCATAGGAGACTCCGAGACGATTCAAGACATACCTTATCTTCATGAAAAACTCTGTATTTTAATTATTGCTTAATAAAGACTAACAGAACTGACAAGGATTATCTATCCCTAGACAGACAACTGGGGGGCGGTCAGGGGTGAAGATAGGTGTAAGATCAAAAAATTCTCCGATAACTGTTGCCCTATCCCCCGCGTGCCTACCTATTCCTACTATACCGCCGATGTTTTTAGCGATCGCATTTTTGGCGGTAATCCCCTGGCGGTTTTTCCGGAAGCGTCTGGATTAACCCGCACCCAGATGCAAAAAATCGCCGCCGAATTTAACTTCTCGGAGACAGTCTTCGTTTTTGCGCCAGAAACGCCCCAAGGCACTAAAAAAGTCCGGATTTTCACCCCCAGTACCGAATTACCCTTTGCTGGTCATCCTACCGTCGGCACAGCCTATATTTTAGCCCTAATCGGCGCTATTCCCCCCTACCAAGAAACCACGATTTATCTGGAGGAAGGAGTCGGTTTAGTACCGGTGAAAATTATCATGGAGGGGGAAAAACCGGTCTATAGTGAGTTAAAAGTGGCACAATTGCCAGAATTAGTGACGGATACTTATGCTCTCGATGATTTAGCGGCGATTCTTTCCCTACGCGTTGCCGATTTCTTACCCGGTTATCCCCCCCGCGCTTTTTCCTGTGGTCTCCCTTTTTTATTCATCCCCGTCAAAAATCGAGATATTTTAGGGAAAATAAAACTAAATCTAACTCTTTGGTCATCATTATTAGGTCAATCCCCCGCTAATTCCCTTTTTGTCTGCTGTTTTGACCCAGAATCTCCCCTATCTCGTCTCTATGGCCGAATGTTTGCCCCCGGTTTAGGAGTTATGGAAGATCCCGCCACTGGTTCGGCTGTGGCCGCTTTAGCGGGCTATCTAGGGGGGTTAGAATCTTCTAGGGAAGGGATGAATCAATGGACGATAATCCAGGGGGTGGAAATGGGCAGACCCAGCAGTTTACAATTAAAGTTTCAGAAAAACAACCGTAAAATTACGGAAGTTTCTGTGGGTGGTGCATCAGTTCTAGTCTGCCAAGGTAAGATGATAATTCCCGATGGGGAAACAAAAAGCCCTACAAAAGGGTTATTGTGATTATTATTCCCTGAAATCGGTGAGAAACAGGAAAGGATTAAAATTTTGGACTGGTATTATTTAATCGAAACTCTCTATATAGAGAAGAAAAAAGCTTAATCCCGCAAAAAAGCGAGGGGATAACTCATATTCTCAGCAAATCCCAAGATACCTCCATCTCGATGCTCATAGAGTAACTTTCCTTGACTATCAAACAAAAAAGTCCCTCCCCGTTGGGTGAGATAACTACTATCGGGGACATAGGTTGACCAATTGCCCAAAACTTGAGTCATATTACGCAGTCTCAGGGTGGCTAATTCAAAAGGTCGCTGAAAACCTTGACCCCCAGCAAGATTGAATAGGGAACCCCGGAAAGCTGGTAAAGGCCGCGCTTGTATTGTTTCCTCCTCGGCAATTAATTGGGGGGCTTTGCGATCGCCACGATAACCCCGCAGCACTTCGGCCAGAGTCCCCGGACTACCCACACCCGCACACATCAAAATTAGATTTAACCAGGCATTTTGTCCGGGGGAAAATCTCGGTAATTTTAACGATAAACCGCGATACAGTCCTAATAAATCGTGTAATTCAGCTTTCGGGTCAACAAACAGCCAATCTTGCCGAAATTTCGTATATTCAGCGAATTTTAAGCCCGAATTGCGATCGCCGATACCGATGGCACGAATGGTAATCCCGGCATTTTGCCAAAGGGCTGCCTCTTTTTCTAACCACCAAGCGTATTCGAGACTGTCAAAATCTCCCAATTGCGGCCAAACAAGAATTAAAAGACGTTTATAGTCGGCACAATCGCTTAAAATTGGCACTATTTGCCCATCGCTGACTCTTTGGCGTTGAATTGTTGAAAATATTTCATATATACTGCTCATAGATAAATTTCTCCTAATAAAACCTCCTCTTTTGCTCCCGTGACTTTCGGTAAATTACTGGGGAAATTGTGCCAGCGCCAATAGGCCAAAAGGGCAAAAGCGATCGCTTCTTTAAAATCGCTATTTAATCCTACCTCATCAGTGGTCAAAAGCTTGACATTTGACCCCAAATGTGCTAGGAGTCGTTGGCGCAGGTAGGCATTACGAGCGCCACCACCGCAGAGCAGCACTTCTGCGGGCATTTCTGGCAAAAAGGTTTGATAGCTGTGGGCGATCGAAATGGCGGTTAAATCGGTTAAACTGGCCAACCAATCGGCATCACTGAGGGAATAAGCTTGGGCATCCCGGCGCAATTGGGCTAGATAGGCGGGACTAAATAACTCTCTACCGGTGGATTTAGGGGGATATTGTTGAAAATAAGGCTCCTGTAGCCATTTATGAACTAATTCGGAGCAGGGTTGACCCTGGGCCGACCATTGACCGTTATGGTCGTAGGTTTGTTGGCCTTGGCTCAAAAATTGTACGGCCAAATCGATGAGGACATTGCCGGGGCCGGTATCCCAACCGAAAATTTTTTGCTGCCAATTTTCCGTTTGTCGGGGGGGTAGATAGGTTAAATTGCCAATACCGCCGATATTTTGGACGCAGCGGGCTTTGGTGGGGTGAGAAAGCAGATAAGCGTCAATTTTCGGCACTAGGGGCGCACCGTGACCAGCTTGGGCGATATCGGCAGCGCGAAAATTACTAATGGTGGGAATACTGGTGATTTTTGCGATCGCTGCTCCCCGTCCTAATTGTACCGTGTAACCGAGGCGATCATTTTGGGGGGGTCGATGAAAAACGGTTTGACCGTGACTGCCGATTAATTGGGCTTTTGGGGCTTCTTTTTGGATATTTAAGGCGGCTTGGGCGAATTCTGCGGCGATGTTATCATCTAAGCTGGCTAAAGCTTCAATAGATAGCTTTTCTCCCCCACAGACTTGCAAAATTGTCTCGCGTAATCGGGGGGAATAGGGATAGGTTTCCCCTGCTAATAACTGCACCTGTGGAGATTCCACTGTACCGCTAATCTCCACTAAAGCGGTATCGATACCATCCACCGATGTGCCACTCATTAAACCGATAACTAACAAGTTTTTTCCCTCAACTGTCGATTGTTGATTATTTTATCCCCCTCCGACAATAGTAACAATTTCTAATTTATCCCCCTCCTTGATTTCCGTGTTTTCCCAATACTGACGATGGAGGATTTCCCCGTTATATTCCACTGCAACTAACCGAGGATTCATGCCCAAATTTTCTAGCATTTGCGGTAGTTTAGTTGCGGGTAAACAGGTTTGAGTTTTGCCGTTAATTTGCAAGGTTATTTCTGACATGGATTTGGATAAGTAGTCGTGCAAAATTAATTTCCTAGTCGAGACAGGAGACAGTATTCAGGAGACAGGAGACAGCTTTTTTCTCCCCACACCCTACACCCCACACCCTACACCCTACACCCCACACCCCACACCCTACTTTAATTGGGTTAATAATTCTTGTGTCACCACATCGGGGTGCTGCGCTTCCATGATGGCCCGGACTACAGCTACCTGTTGCGCTCCTGCCTCTAAAACCTCTTTAATGTTATTACTATCAATACCACCGATCGCAAACCAGGGTAAAGGGCAATTTTCCCGCGCATAACGGACGTATTCCAATCCTGCGGGGGTTTTTCCCGCTTTGGTGGGGGTGGCATAAACTGGACCAACTCCCACATAATCGGCCTTTTCTTGGATTGCTTTGGCCATCTCTTGGGGATTAGTGGTGGACCGGCCGATAATTGCCGTCGGGCCGAGAAATTGCCGCGCTAGGGAAATCGGTAGATCCTGTTGACCGAGATGAACACCATCAGCATGAACGGCCTGAGCAATATCGACGCGATCGTTCATAATAAATAAAGCATCGTAACGGTGGCATAACTCACACAGTTTAGCAGCTTCTTCTAAACGAATCGTATCAGCGGCGGTTTTATGGCGGTACTGCACCAATTTTAAACCTGCTTTTAGGGCTAATTCGACGATTTCTAACAGATTTTCGGCGGGAGAAGTGACTAGATAGAGGGGAGATGCTTTTAGTTTTTCCAGAGGTGGCGAGATTAATAGTTTACTCTCTAGCTGATAAACCCGATAGCGCAGCTGTTTACAGGCTATCCCTAGCTCTAGATCATAGAGTTTACCGTATTCTTCTAAAACCCTAAAAGCCTCCTGTACGCGAGCGAGATTTGCCTGCAGCAGTCCCTCGACAGTCTCCCGGATTTCTTCCCTGGGATGGCTTAAATCCCTGCCGATATCGCCGGCTGTGTCCCGATGTCGTTTAAGATCGATCGAGTGCCAACTAGCCAACTGATGGCGCATTTCTTTACATTCTTGGGCTAAATTGGGATTATCTAAGCCAAAACGACACCATTCTTCGATAATTCGCAGTCCTTCTCTAGCGCGGTCAAGGTTAGCATCGAGAATCCGTTTAATCGCCGTGGTTTCTAGTTTCATTTGCCGTCAATGTAGAGTTATGATAGCCGTTAGTCGTCAGCTAAAATATTACTATTCTTGGCCCTTGTTCGGGGAATAGCCGAGTCGGCATCAGACAGGCAACAAAGAGGGAGGAGAAACCCAGTCCAAGGATAATTTTAAGCCGAGGGGAGATTCTTAAGCGCCCCTAGGTATTCCACCAATTGCCGATGATCCGGGTTATGTAGCGGGTAGAGACGATTGTAACAGATGGTGACGAGGGCTTGCAGATCGTCCACTAAATCCTCAGCTGCAATGGATTTCTGGGGTTGATTGAGGAGAATGACTTGGATTTTAAAGAAACTGCACAAACCCAAAATAAAATCATGACAAAAGCGGCCAACACTTTCTGGATGGGTTAAAACTAGACATTCCAACCCACCGTTACACATCATCTCTACTAGACGCATAAGATTAGGGCGATTGTGACTGACTCCGTTGCCGATATCGCTGAGAATTTCAAAGGGTTGACCCTGCTGATGACAAAAGTCTTCTAAGGCTTTTATCTGATCCTCTAGTTGTTGTTTTTGTTCAGGTCGGTTAACACGAGCATAGCCAATGATAAATGGGGTTGATTGAACAGATTGTAATATATCTTGCCGTCGGTAGCGCCGATGACCACCAGGGGTACGAATTGAGGAAATTTTCCCCTGTTGTTCCCAGCGCCGGAGGGTTTTAATGCTAACTCCGAGCAAGCCCGAGGCTTCTCTAATCGTGATTAGGTTATCCATACATAGTAACTTGGTTTTAAATTAGAAAAATTTATTGTAGGAGAATCGTTCAACCTGAGACAGTGTAGTTGTCCACCTTCACCCTGTGATTACCTCGAGTAGGAATAATAGTCATTTCAGATAGGTTTAATATAGTCTAGACCGACAAAACTCTTAGGAAATCTGGTATTGATATTCTCAAGCTTAATTGAAATTACTATATACATAACTCTATCGACAGGACTCGGTTTTAAATCAAAGAAATTCCTGAGGGTAGAATTGTCTAACTTAAGACAGGTGTTTGTCCACTTTCATACTGTGATTAGCTCCCAATGCTGATTGAAGAAGATTTATGATACATCTTTCCACAGAGATTTGGAAAAAAATTCTTTGTTCTCCTAAAACCTGAGTTTCCCCGATCATCGCACGGGATAACTTGTTATAGGTGCCAATCCAAAAGACTCTGCTGTAGGGATTAGTTGTATTCTTAACCTTATCCCCATTTTAACGCAGCTGCCTGGTTAGGGAATTGATTGGCTTTGAACTGAAGTTTTGACGTTAAACAATGTTAAGTTTTGTATATGATCCCTCTCTTGATTAAGTTTTATAACAGTTTGAGATATTTTTTAAAACTAGAGCCTGTTTATTTATCCAGCTTTCACCAAAAAGCTTGGGTATAGATCATATTATTGTGGTGGATTCCTTTAGTAATGATCGCACTGTGGAAATTGCCCAACGTTAAGGCTATATAATTAAGCTTTGGGCAATTTGTCCCACCATAATTCTTGACCGCAAAAAACTGATGTCCTCTTTACTCTCCGCTATTCCCCTCGACGCGATCGCTTATAATTCCCAGGGTTTAGTACCAGCGATCGCTCAAGACTATCTTGATGCTACAGTGTTAATGATGGCCTGGATGAATCGGGAATCCCTCGAAAAAACCCTCACCACCGGGGAAGCGTGGTATTGGAGTCGTTCTCGTCAAGAATTATGGCACAAAGGAGCCACCTCGGGCCATATCCAAAAAGTGCGTCAAATTCGCTACGATTGCGATAGTGATGCTATCTTGCTGACTATTGAGCAAATCGGTGATATCGCCTGTCATACCGGCGAAAGAAGCTGTTTTCATCAAGTAAATTGGCAAAAATCACCGCCAGCGGCCGACACCCTCTCGGAATTGTTTAAGGTAATTTGCGATCGCAGAGACGATCCTCATCCGGAATCCTACACCTGTAAACTTTTGGCCGGGGGAGATAACAAAATTCTCAAGAAAATCGGCGAAGAATCGGCAGAAGTGGTCATGGCCTGCAAAGATAATGATGGCGATGCTATTGCTGCAGAAGTGGCCGATCTTTTTTATCATACTCTCGTCGCTCTCGCCTATCATCAAGTTCCCCTGCGAGATGTCTATAAAAAATTGCAAGACCGGCGCCGGTAATCAGTTATCAGTTATCAGTTATCAGTTATCAGATTTGAGTTTTAAGTGTTAAGTTTCGGACTCCTGAATACCGTCTCCTGATTCCTGACTCCTGAATACTGTCTCCTGACTCCTGAATACTGACTCCTGATTCCTACTTTATATTTGTGGTTTACGACTTAGTAATTATCGGTGCCACTCCTGCGGGGATAGAAGCGGCTTTGTTGGCTGTTCACCTCAAAAAAAGGGTGGCTTTAGTGCAACAGCCTTCTAGTGACAATTTAGAGGCATCTGAGGACATTTTTAGCAAGGGATACAGCCAAATTATCAATCTCTATAAACTGCTCAATCATTGGCAAGAAACGGCCATTTATCCCCAATGGCAACGGTTGCGGCAATGGTTAGAGGAAGTGGATAAAACTATTAATAAACATCATTCTTTGGCAAGATTAGCCACGGAAGGAATAGATGTGATCCTAGGTGGGGGGGAATTTGTCCGGCTGCCCCATTTAGGATTCGTGGTTAACGGTCGGCAATTGTTGGCTAAACACTATCTTATCGCCCCAGGTTTTTATCTGCAAGTCCCGAAAATTTTCGGCTTAGATGAGGTTAATTATTTTACCGCTCAAACCCTTTGGCAAGAGCCAAATTTAGACAAGTTGGGACAACATTTAGCGATTATTGGTAACAGCAGCATGGCTGTGAGTTTAGCGCAAATTCTCCGACGTTTGGGGAAAGAAATTAGCTTAATTATCGAGAATAATTATCTACTGCCGGATATTGATCGGGAAATCTGCCATTTAGTTACTGCCATTTTAGAAGCGGAAGGAATTAAGATTTTACCCGGCTATTGTCCTAGTCAAGTGAAAGCGATCGAGGGTCAAAAATGGCTACAATTAGGCAATCGTGTTATCGAAGTTGATGATATCATTTTTGCTGGTAATTATCAAGTCGATGAACAGGGATTAAATTTGGCTGGGGTGGGAGTTAAACTAGAACAAGGATTAATCAAGGTTAATCAGCAATTACAAACCGATAATTCCCGCATTTATGCCCTAAATTTGCTCAGAAATAATTATCCCGATCCTACTTTAAATCACCGGGCTACTTTTGGGTTAGTCAAGCATCTGCTCACGGGAGAAAAATTTAACTTTAATCCCGATCAAATTCCCTCATTTATTGCTTTTGATCCGGCTATTGCTTGGGTGGGTTTAACTGGAAAAGCAGCCCGGGAGAGCTATGGTGAGGAGGTAAAGATGATTAACTATCCCATCAAAAATATAGTGGCACAGCAAATCTGGGGAGAAACCACCGGATTTTGTCAATTAATCTACCGACAAGATGGTAAAATACTGGGAGCGCAAATAGTCGGTAATCAGGCAGCAGAAATGATCGGTATCATCAGTTTAGCTTTACAAGAAAATTTAACCATACAATCCCTCAATAAAAATATTTATATTTGGGGAAGTATGGGAGAGATGCTCGGAGAAATGACGCAGTTAATCCCCCCCAAAAAATCTTGGTTAACTTGGCTAAAAAAATTATTCAGATAATTAGATATAAAAAAAGAAGATTAAATTATGAAACCGAAATTTATTGTCTTTGAAGGTATTGACGGATCTGGAACAAGTACCCAAGCAAAACTCCTACAAGAATATTTTTTCAAGCGAGGGGAAAAAGCAGTTTTAAGTCCGGAACCTTCCGAGGGAGTCATCGGTCGTTTGATTCGAGAAATAATGCAAACTAATCTTATTTCTATCCAAGATCAAAATCAATTTGACCGACAAATGGCTTATTTATTTGCAGCTGATCGCCATTATCACTTATATAATGATCACGATGGCGTTTTTAAACTTATTCACCAAGAACAAACCCACGTTATCACTACTCGTTATTATTTTTCTTCCCTGGCCTACAATTGCAATAATCCTGAAGAATTTGCTTTTGTTCGGCAGTTAAATCAACATTTTCCCAATCCAGATATAGTTATTTATATCGATGTTATTCCCGATATTTCTCTAGCGAGAATTAAAAACAGAGCCATCACAGAAGTGTACGAAAAACAAGAAAAATTAATGAAAGTTCGTCAGATGTTTATCGAGATATTTAAAGAATATAAAGATAATTATTTACAACTGGATGGCAATGATACAATAGAACACCTTCACCGAAATATTATTAATTATCTTGAACAATTAATTTAAATCCATGCTCAGTACAGAAACCACCCCTAAATTCATCTACCAACCCCACTATAAACCTAATCAATTAATCTGCGGTCACGGACAAACGGCAATTATCACGGGATGGACAGTAAAACAGTCCCTTGCTAAACATTTAAATCCCGACCAATACGCAGTAATTGGCAATCTTTATAGTCCCACCAGAGGAATTAGTCCCCTGCTGAGAAACTTAATCGCAAATCCCCACGTTAGATATTTAGTTATTCTCAACGCAACTAAGGAAGATAAGAACTCTGGTAGCTGTCAGTGTTTGCTAGATTTTTTTAGTCAAGGATTCCAGTTAGGAAAAAGTGACACAGGTAGAGAATGTTGGCTAATTAATTCTCCTATCACGGGATATATTGACAAGGAAATTGACCGAGAAACTCTCGAAAAATTACGTCAATCAATTCAATATCAACCGGTTAAATCCATCCCAGAAGCGATTGAAATCGTCAAAAGTTATGCAGAACAATCTCCCTTACCAACTTGGGGAGAACCCTTAATCTTTCCCCTCTTAGAAAATCTTCCTTCTCTGCTACCTGGGACAAGATACGGTCATCGCATTGAAGGAAAAACTATTGCCGAAACCTGGGTAAAAATTCTCCAAAAGATTAAAACCACCGGCACAATTAGACCCACAGGATATGATGGTAAATGGCAAGAATTAATTGACCTAATGGCCGTTGTCACCGATGAACCCCCAGACTTTTACTTTCCCGAACCTAATTATTTGCCTATAGATAGACCTTTTCTCACCGAATATATCGGACAAATTCTCGATGATTCTCCCTGTACAGAAGGAGTTAAATACACCTATGGTCAAAGATTGCGCTCTTGGTTTGGCCGAGACCAAATTGCACAGGTTATCAATAAATTAATCTCAGAAATTGACGCAGCCAGTGCAGTTATGTCCCTCTGGGATGTGAAAGACCACGAAAAGGGAGGTAGTCCCTGTTTAAATCATATTTGGGTGCGAGTGGTAGAAAATGAATTATCTCTCACCGCAATATTTAGAAGTAATGATATGTTTGCCGCTTGGCCAGCAAATGCCATGGGATTGCGTGCTTTACAGCAACATATTAGGGATGAGATTAGCAAGCGCTCCGAATACAATTTATCAATGGGTCCATTAATTACTATTAGTCAATCGGCCCATATATACGATGATACTTGGGAGAATGTCGAACGATTAATCGCCACCCAGTACGATAAAATTGTCAATCAGCGCGATTTTTTTGACCCTAGTGGTAACTTTTTGATTTCCGTGGAAAAAGAACAAATTCTCGTCCAACAAACTACCCCCGGCAGTGGGGAAATTGTCGCCTGTTATCAAGGCAAAAATCCCCTGAAATTAATCCGCGAGTTTGCCGCTACCAATCCCGCAATTATTCCCGAACATATCGGTTATCTGGGAATCGAGTTACAAAAGGCATACAACTGTCTCAAGAATAATCAGCCTTATATTCAAGACCAGTAGATAAGTGGGAAGTAGGAAGTGGGGGCATCTCAATAATATTATTGTAGGGGCGAATTGCATTCGCCCTCTTTTAATAACTTCTGCTGCTCACCAAAATCACAAATATAAGATGCACCCAATCAGTGAACTTAAAACTCAAATCTGATAACTCGACCGAATCTAAGACCTAATTGGTTAAGCCAAAAGCTTTGATGTGCTTAGTTTCTAACCTTCTTTTTAGGTAAGAGAATTGCCAGATTCTTTCTTTTGCCTTTTGCCTTTTGCCTTTTGCCTTTTGCCTTCAGAAGCTGATAACTGATAACTGATAACTCACTTACTGGTCCTTGTTTGCCGAACCAGCACCGCGATATTTGAGAGATGAGGAGCGAATTGGGTTAGCCACCGTGGTATTATTGGTGATTTTAACCTCCGCACCGCGATATTTACCCCCTCGCTCCTTGACAGGAGCCTCGGCGACTGTTGGCTCCATATAGGCGGCCCCACGGTACTTTTTCTCGCCGGCGGTTTCTGGAGTGGGGACGGGGATATTCTTCTGCTCTTCTCGTCCTTGCCATAAAAAGGTGACGACAATCACAACTGTCAAGAGAATTAATAGCTGAATCTGCCAAGGAGCTAAAACCAGACTCAACACTAAACTAATTACCGTGGCGGCACTGGCGAGATAAGCAATTTCATCGCTGGACTTCTGCCAGAAATAGGCAGCCAGAGCAGCGGTGAATAGTGGCAACAAAAACAAATAGGACATTCTGGGTACACCTTGTCATGCTAGTGAACCAATCTCCCTATATATTACCTCCCTAGCTTCGATCGGCGAAAAATATTAACTTAGCTTATACATCCTATAAGTTTTATTTTGTCAATCCTTCTTTACAATTCGTAAAAATATTGTTACATTTATTTACATGAACTAAAAGTTAAAGCAAAACAGCCAAGACAGCAAGCCGGTTTAGATTGTCTCGAAGAGTATAGGACAGAAGATGATTCCTTGAGTCCGAGACAACGGCAAAAAACTTGGCCTACTAGCTTAAAAAAGTTTTCGGGGTTTGGGTTTACCCCATTGACAGATTTGCTTGAGTTCTCCTACATAACTTAGCGCTACCTCGGCTGGACACCGAGGTTTTTTATTTTGTGACAGCGTTTTCGACTAAGTAAAACGTAGGCTCTCTTATTCTTTGTGTGATAAGTTTAGATTATCTAGAAGCGATCAATCTTTGTGTTCTTTGTGTCTTTGTGGTTCGTTCCAGTTGATTGCCAGCAGGAATGTATCCTATAATACATTTTACCCACCAAACCCAAGAGAGCCAAACGTAGATAAATTAATTGAGATTACCTACTTAATTAAAAATTAACTTCATTTTGATGCACGGAATCCAAATAAAACTTAATTACATCTTCCGATGTACCCTGAGATTGCAACTGGCCTTTATTCAGCCAAATTACTTGGTCACAGGACTCTTGAATTAAAGTCAAATCGTGGGAAACTACTAAAATAGTAGCATTGGAATTCCAGAATTTTTTTAAACGTCGTTTACACTTATTTTTAAAACTTTCATCCCCGACGGAAAGGACTTCATCAAGAATAAGAATATCGGGGTGAACCTCTGTTGCGATCGCAAATCCTAAACGAGCCACCATCCCAGAAGAAAGAGATTTCACCGGCGCTCCCATATATTCTTCTAACTCAGCAAAGTCAAGGATATCTTTGGTTTTTTCCTTCATTTCCTGACGAGAAAATCCCAGCATTACCCCATAGAGAATAATATTATCTTTTACTGGTAAATCTGGATCAAAACCCGCTCCTAATTCAATTAAAGAAGCAATTTGTCCCCTGACTCTCACCTGTCCCTTTGTCGGTTCCAGAATACCACAAATAACTTTTAGGAGAGTAGATTTTCCTGCGCCATTAGCTCCAATGATACCTAATTTTGCTCCAGAATTAATTACTAAATCTATATCATCTAGAACTAATTTTTTGGCAGGTTGACGATATTTACCTTCAAGAAGAGAGAAGATTGTCCTTTTTAGATCGTAGGAAAATTCTTCTTGAGTGCGTCTTTCGAGAGACACTTGATCGAGTCGAATTACTTCTGTCATTTATAATAAATCCATAAATAAATGTCGCCATAGTCGGAAGCAAGTCCAACCAATTCCTAAGATAATGATCCCACCGAGTAGAGATTGAAAAATCAAACCAAAATCCGGTAATCCGGGGGAAAGGGACAATTGGCGAATACTTTCAATTACCGGTAATAATGGGTTTAATAGCAGGAATGGTTGTACGGAGGGAGGAATAATTTCCGGGGGATAGAAAATCGGGCTGCTAATCCAAGCGACAAAACAAACAATTTCGTAAAAATAGGGTAAGTCTCTGAAGAAAACGTAGAGGGTACTAACAAAGAAACCCACTCCCGTGCAAACCAGAGAAAGACCGATCACGGGAAAAATCAGAGCAATTACATTAATTAAACTTTGAGACTTCCAGAGAGTTACTATAGCCAAAAGGGGAAAGATACTAATAGCAAATTGAAAAATATTTGCCACTACCATGGAAACGGGAAAAATGCTAACTGGCAGACGAATTTTATTTAAAATACTGCCATTACCAACAATACTAGGTAAAGCTTGGTTAGTGGAAGCATTAAAGAAATTTATTACGACTAAACCAGTGAAAGCCGCTAGGACATAGTTAACTAGAGAATTATCAAAATAAGAGGCGAAAACCGTGCCGAAAATTGCCGTGTATAGTGCCGTCATAATCGCGGGATTTAACAAAGACCAGTAAACCCCCAGAAAAGAACCCCGATAGCGTCCCTTGAGATTACGTTCCACTAAAACACTAAGCAATTCGTAATATCGCCGCGCTGTTGACCATCTAGTTTTTGCTTGGAGATCGGTCATAGGGATAATTGTCATCTCGTCAGTATTCAGTGCCTTATTCTAAACGATTACCGTCAATTTTGTCTATCGATCGAGGGAGTACTCTAGTTTTTATCCAGTCCCCGACGACTCTCCCTCTCCGGAAAAAGTTCCCTTCTTGGTCGATTTATCTGGCTCAAAAAGCTTAAAAATTGCTAAAAGCCTCTTTTTTTAGGGTTGAATTCGGTTTTTAGGGACAGCCTCAGCTAATTGACCTAGACTCTAGCAGGTTGGCCCATAAAATTGACACCAGATCAAAGCCAAGAAATGCCGATTTAAACAGAGCTAATCTCAGAAAAACTGGAGTCAAAAACCGATAACTTAACAATTTCCTAAGGGACAAACTAAGAATTTAATCTAATTGATGTCCCGTCAGTTCCACAAAGATATCTTCGAGGTTGGAAGGGCGACACATTACTCCAGTTTTATCGCTCAAAGTGTCGAGATAGGCATTAGCATCAGCCACGGTGGGGAAGAATTTATAATCGATTTTATCGCCAACTTGTTTGATAACTAAACCCTCGCCATACTTACTACGAAAATCCGTTAGAGTTCCTAATTCGATTAATTTGCCCGCATCCATAATGCCAATTCTGCCCGGTTTTCCTGCGGCGTTATCCTGACAGAGAAATTCCACTTCTTCCATGTAGTGAGTGGTTAACAAAATTGTCATTCCTTGCTGGTTTAAATCGCGAATTACTTCCCACAAACGACGACGATTTTGGGGGTCTAAACCGACAGTTGGTTCATCGAGAAAGAGGATTTTTGGTTCGTGAAGAAGAGCGCGAGCAATCTGTAAACGTCGTTTCATCCCACCGGAAAGAGTTTTGGCCAGGGCAGATTTTCGATCGCTTAAACTGACATAATCTAAATAGCGATCAATTAATTCCTGTCTCTGGGGATTGGGGATATGGTGCATCCGGCCGTGAAATTCCATATTTTCCCAGACGGTTAATTCCCCATCAACGCTAATCTGTTGTAAGACTACCCCAATATTTTTCTTCACCTGATCGCGGTATTTTTTCACATCATACCCCGCCACTTCGATTTCTCCTTGACTTGCTTCGGTTAGAGTGATAATCATGCGGATTGTCGTCGATTTTCCCGCACCGTTGGGACCGAGTAAACCAAAGATTTCCCCTTTTTCGATAGCAAAGGAAAGCTCGTTAACTACCGGGAGATTATTATAGATTTTAGAAACGCGATCGAGAGCAATAGCGGCGGTCATAGTTACAAAAGTTAATATTCTAGCTATGGATTAGTTTGACATACTCCCACCGTCAAGCTACGCTGTGACGGGGGATTCTTGACCTATCACTATCGGAAATTCCTTGCTCGACGAGACAACTTAGATTCTCAATGTCTCCACTGAAAATCCAGAGGTCGGACTCTCCCAAGGCGTTTGGGTCGGTTTCTGTTTGCCCAACAGTACCGTTGAGATAATTTCCCAAGTATTGTAACCCTTTTTTAAGAATATTTATTGCTGCATTATGATCCCTATCTAAGACTGTTTTACAGTTAGGACATTGATGAGTTCTAGTGCTTAATGTTTTTTGAACTCTCGTCCCACAAACTGAACAATCTTGAGAAGTGAAATGGGGAGGAACAGCAATACAAACAATCCGATAAATCTTGGCAAAATAATTCAACCATTCAGTGAATTGATACCAAGAAGCATCAGAAATCGACTTAGACAGCTTACGGTTTTTTACTAAGTTTCTTACCTTTAAAGCCTCATAGACTACCAGATCATTAGACTGGACTAACGCCAAAGCGTCTTTAATTGCTTTGTCTTTACGTTGTCTTGATACTTTCAGGTGAAGCCTAGCTACTTTTATCCGTTGCTTGTGATAGTTTTTAGACTGTTTCTTTCCTTGACGAAATCGTTTTGATAATCTCCTTTGTGCTTTTTTAAGTCGTTTTTCTGACTTGCTTAAATAACGTGGATTCTCTACAGTATTACCTTGAGCGTCGGTATAAAACTCTTTTAACCCTAAGTCAATTCCTGTTATTTGTCCCGTTGGTTTATGGTATTCTTGCCGTTCTACATCCACGAGAAACTGACAATAATAACCGTCAGCACGTCTAACAACTCTTACCCGTTTAATCTGTTGTTCTGAATAATAAACTAATGTCTTTTGACTACACCATAAATCAAATTCTCCTGCTTTAAAACCATCAGTGAACTTGATTTTACGTCTATCATCAGATAGTTGGTAGCCTGTTAGTTTGTATTCAACAGAACGGCTATGCTTTTTGAACCGAGGAAAACCCTTTTTTCCAAGTATCTTAGCATGACAATTATGGTAAAACCGATTAATTGATTGCCAGGCTCTATCAGCAGCAGATTGACGAGCTTGAGAGTTTAATTTATTAACCCAAGGGGTCTCTTTGTTGTCTGCTAGTAAAGCACAAAGTTTTTGGAGATCATTGCGGGTTGTCCCTTGATTGTCCATCCAATAACGAACACAAGAGTTACGCACAAACTGAGATGTCCTAATTGCTTCATCTAGTCTTTGGTATTGTTCTGGTGTCCCGTTTTTTAACTTGGCTTCTACGACTAGCATCGATTAATCCTCGACCCTGGATAAGTTAAGTATAACACAGTTTACCTACAAATGGTAGAATTAAAATCGTGCTTCGCAGTCAATATCCTGGTCGGATTTCATCCCCCGCAAAGGTTGATGTCTTGTCGAAAAATTTAGCGGGGGCATTCATCCGACATTTGAGGTAACCGAATTAGCCCAACTCGACTGGGATTTTATCCTTCCTCCTCGGAGTCGTCCTATCGACTGTGGTTTGACATCTTCACAATCAGATTAGAATACGGATAAAAAATCTTGACTTTGCTGCTATCAGATGCGAGTTTTTCTGCCAATTCTGTGTTTATGTCTAGGAATAGGGGAATTTTTCCTCAATCCCCCCATTAGTCCCGTCAATTCCCTTCCCGCAACCACGGTAACTCGAACGGAAACCCGTTTGCTGCTGAATTTAAAAAAAAGACGAGTTTTTGTTTACCAAGGACAGAAAATAATCGCTTCTTACCGAGTGGCGATCGGTCGTCCGGGTTGGGAAACCCCGACGGGACAATTTAGGGTGATTCAGATGGTGCGGGAACCAGTCTGGGAACATCCTTTCACCGGTCAACTGGTGCCATCGGGAAAAAACAACCCCTTAGGGGCCCGTTGGATTGGATTTTGGACTGATGGCGCGAATTTTATCGGTTTTCACGGTACACCCCAAGAAAATCTCATCGGCCGGGCCGTCTCCCACGGTTGCGTCAGGATGCGCGATCAAGATATAAAAGCTTTATTTGAAAAGGTAAAAATCGGCACTTCGGTGATAGTAATCGCTCAATAAGTAGGGTCTGCTGAAAAAGTTTCTTGGTCAGGTTAGGAGTCGGTCGTCGGTGGTCAGTCCCGATGAAAAAATTTTCACCCCCACAGATGAAAGAGGTTTCCTTCCCTACACCCTACACCCCACACCCTCTTTCAAGTCAGGAGTAATTTAGATAGTCAACAGTTTAAAATGAGAGAAACTAAGCCAAGAGGATAAGCGGTGAATATTATTGAACTAATCGGGATCGTGGCGGGAATATTAACCACTGTCTCCTTTTTACCCCAAGTGATTAAAACTTGGCGTTATCGTTCGGCTAAGGACTTGTCCCTCACTATGTTTATTTGCTTTTGTCTGGGGGTTTTTCTTTGGCTTATCTACGGGATTTATATGAGCAGTAAACCGATTATTGTCGCTAATTTTGTTACTTTTATCTTAGCGGGGACAATTCTCTATTTTAAGATTAAATATGATTAAAACAACTGGCAATCCCTTGCAGCCCTATTGGCTCACGTCAACGAAGGCAGCAGGCGGTTGGCAGGGGGCCGTGTCAACTTAAAGAATTTTGTGTTAAGATATTGACACCCAGTCTAGCATTGTCAAAATGTTTGTACTAGAATACAAAGTTAAGCCAAAACCTAATCAGATAGAAGCCATTAATGAGGCAATACGGACAACCCAATTTGTTCGGAATAAAGTCCTGCGTTATTGGATGGATAATCGGGGTGTTGGCAAAACAGAGTTATTTCGGTACAACACAGCATTAAGGAAAGAGTTTAAATTTGTTGATGATTTAAACTCCCATGCTTGCCAGACTGCCGTAGAAAGAACCTTGCGGGCAATTACTCGGTTTTACGATAATTGCCAAAATAAAGTTAAAGGAAAGAAAGGCTACCCTAAGTTTAAAAAACATTCCCGTTCTGTTGAGTATAAAGTGTCTGGATGGAAGCTATCAAAAGATAAACGTCATATTACCTTTACAGACAAAAAAGGTATTGGCACTCTTAAACTGATTGGCTCTAGAGATATTAATTACTATCAACCAGACCAGATTAAACGGGTAAGAATCCTTAATCGTGCCGATGGTTATTATGTGCAGTTTTGCCTTAAATTAGACCCCAGAGACACGGTTAAGCCTTTAACACCCTCCCAGAAAGCCACTGGGATTGATGTTGGATTAAAGTTTTTCTTAGTAGATAGCGAAGGCCATCAAATTGATTGTCCGAACTACTATCGAAAAGCTGAAAAACAACTAAACCGATTAAACAGGAAAAAGTCGAAGAAATACCGTAAGGATAAAAAACAATCTCGTAATTATCACAAAGCTAGAAAGCGATATGCTCGGAAACATTTAAGAGTAAGTAGGCAACGAGAAGAGTTTGTCAAGAGTGTGGCACTCCGTTTAGTTAAGTCTAACGACTTAATCGCGTATGAAGACTTGAATATCAAAGGCATGGTTAAGAATCGTCATTTAGCTAAGTCGATAACTGATGCAGGATGGTCTGTTTTTAGGCAATGGCTAGAGTATTTTGGGGACAAATACTGCAAGTTAACTATCGCTGTCTCACCTCATAATACGTCTCAAAATTGTTCTAATTGTGGACAAAAAGTCCAAAAGTCGCTATCTACTCGAACCCATGTTTGTCCTCATTGTGGATATACAGATTGTCGAGACAGAAACGCCGCTTTAAACATCTTGCAAAAGGGATTAAGTAGCGTGGGGCGCACGCAAACTTTAAACGCTTCGGGAGAGATTCCCTCTTGGTTGGTTGGAGAAATCCTGCTTGCTAACGGAGACTCAATGAACGAAGAATCCCCGTCTCTTTAGAGCGGGGAGCGTCAACATTTAGACCAAATTTGGGGTCAAGAAATATGAGCGATCGCATCGAGTGGATTAATGCCCTATCAACCCGTCCCTCCCTAGAAGCGGCGGTGACGGAAGTAGTGGAAAAAGTGCAAGATAAGTTAGTTGGATCGGCAGATCTAGCCATAATTTTTATTTCTTCTGCCTATGCCAGCGACTATCCCCGTTTAGTTCCCTTAATCTTAGATAAACTCCCTGTTCCTGTCCTGATCGGCTGCGGTGGGGCGGGGATTGTCGGCATGGGTGAGAGGGAAAAAGCGCGAGAAATCGAAGCGAGTCCGGCTTTAAGTCTCACCGTCGCCCATTTGCCTAATGTGGAAATACAGCCTTTCTATATCGAAGCGGCGGAAATGCCAGATCTCGACAGTTCCCCCTCTAGTTGGACAGAATTATTAGGGGTAGAAGCGGCCAAAAATCCCCAATTTATCCTTTTAGCCGATCCTTTTTCCAGTCGCATCAATGACCTGTTAGAGGGTTTGGATTTTGCCTACCCCAGTTCGGCCAAAATCGGCGGTTTAGTCAGTGGTGGCATGATCGAACGTTCTGGGGGTCTATTCTACCACGATCAACAAAAACCGCGTAATAGCTATCTCTATCGTCAGGGAACCGTAGGAATCGCCCTTTCTGGCAATATTATCGTCGAAACTATCGTCGCCCAGGGTTGTCGTCCCATCGGACCGATTTATCAGGTGAGTGAGGGAGAACGCAATATTATCATCTCCATGACCGGTAAAGGGGCCGATGGGACTCCGCAACCACCTTTAAATCTACTGCGGGATTTAATCCCCTCCTTAAGGGAAAAAGACCGGGAATTAGTGCAAAACTCCCTTTTTATCGGTATTGCTAGGGATGAGTTTAAAATGCAGTTGCGGGCCGGGGATTTCTTAATTCGCAGTGTTTTGGGAGTAGATCCTCGTCAAGGTGCGATCGCAATTGGCGATCGAGTTCGTCCGGGGCAGCGGGTACAATTTCACCTGCGCGATGCCGACACTTCCGCCCTAGATTTAGAATTACTTTTGCAAGCTTTTCCCCAAGAAAGACCTAATAGTTCAGAGGTACTAGGGGCTTTAATCTTTTCCTGTCTCGGTCGCGGGGAAAATCTCTACGAAAAACCGGACTTTGATTCGGGTCTTTTTCAGCGTTATTTCGCCAATGTTCCCCTCGCCGGTTTCTTTGGCAATGGAGAAATCGGGCCGGTGGCCGGTCGCACTTTTTTACACGGTTATACCTCGGCCTTTGCCCTCTTTCGTCAGGGAATTTAATGTTATACTAAATAGTTAGTACGCTAGGGAGTAGAACGATGGTAAAAGCCCAATCTTTCTCTGAGTCGGAGATTATCTATGCCGATAGTGATGGTAAACCGATGGCCGATAATACCAAACAGTTTCGCTGGATTGTGACGATTAAGGAAAATCTCGAATGTTTATTCGCAGACAATGACAATGTGTTTATCGCCGGCGATCTGTTGTGGTATCCGGTCGAGGGGGATAATAAAATCTGTCAAGCGCCGGATGCTATGGTGGTGTTTGGCAGACCCAAGGGCGATCGAGGTTCCTATAAGCAATGGTTAGAAAACCAGATTGCGCCGCAGGTAGTCTTTGAAATTCTCTCTCCGGGCAACACTAAAGCGGAAATGCGCCGAAAATGGCAATTTTATCAGCGTTTTGGCGTAGAAGAATATTATCTCTACGATCCCGATGCTAATTATCTACAGGGTTGGTGGCGCAGGGGTGATCAATTGGAGATGATTGCCGGGATTGATAATTGGCAGAGTCCGCTTCTACAGATTCGTTTTCAACTGGAGAGTCCCCAGTTAGCTATTTTTTATCCCGATGGCTCCCGGTTTTTGACCACCCTAGAAATCAAGCAAAAAGCGGAATTAGCCGAACAAAGGGCTAGGACTGCCGAACAGCAAGCCCAACAGGAACGACAACGGGCCCGGGAAGCTGAGGCAAAATTAGCCCGCATAGAGGCGCAATTACGGGCAATGGGGATTAATCTGGAGGAAAGCTAACGAGGGGCGGGAAGGACGGGATTTAACCAGTGGAGAATCTCATCTTTGAGACGGGAATTATCCCGGGCAAGTCCCTGTTTTAACCATTGGCCGATCGCGTCGAGGGGAGTAAATACTTCTCCGGTTTGCCAACTGACATCTTGACCCAAGGGAGTGAGATGATTACCCGGGAGAGTTCGCAGGGCAATTAAATCATTAAAGCGTTTTTTTAGCAGGGGATTTAATACCAGAGATTGATCGATCGTGTCGTCTTGAAAACGGATTAAAAGATTGCGACGAATGGCATAATCCTGGAAAATTAACTCGTTTGTTTCTTCGGGGGAAGGGGTAAATTCGAGGTTAAAAGTGGTGTCAATTTGCAAAGGTTCGATGAAGGGAATAGCCCGACGAATCGGATAATTATTAAAGGAAATGAGGATATTTCCCTCCCGTTCCACTTCGTAGAGACTACCGATTAATAAATGTAGTTTACACCCCATACTGTGACCCAATCCGTAGATGGGGAGATAACCTTGGCGCAGACTATGATTCCAGCGCAGACGTTCAATAATATTATCAAAACGGTTTAAAACTGTGCGGGCGATCGATTTGTGATCGAGGGTATTAACAAAGGGAGTAGCGACAATAGCGTATCCTGAATTCCCAAGACTTTCTAATAACCAACGATAGGTAATATTCGGTGCCGCCGCCACAAATGCCCCACCTAAAAAGTGAATGATACCCCGGGGACGACGGGGGAGAAAAACCCAATTACCTGCTATTTCTTGCCAATTCATAATTAGTTATCAGTGAATTAATAACTTCTTAGTCACTCACTAAATAAATACCACTTCCTATTATACTAAATCCTGTTGAAAAGGGATAGGAGATTAGCCAGAGATTAGCGACACCGGATAAGGATAACTGCTTACCCAAATCATCAAAGATCGGGATGAATAGTTCTAGGCTAGTTTTTTCTTAATAAAAGCCACTAATTGAGACATTTGTTTTTTGATAGTTTCCATTTCTGTTTGCATTTGGGCAATTTGGCCATGGAGATTCTGAATATCAGTGCTATAATCCCCGGAGAGTTCCTCTAGTTTCGGGTTAGAAACTGTTGGTTTGGCAGAATACTGTTTTGCCTTGGCCATCGCTTCTTTAATCGCCTGTAGCAATTGTTTTTGGTCGAAAGGCTTTTCAATAAAGGCAAAATATTGGAAAGGTTCGGGTATTTTCTCTACTACCTCCTCTTTCCTTCCTGACATTAACACTAGGGGAATACTTTTGAGATTATCTTCGCTTTGGATTTGCTGAAACACCTCCCAACCGCTCATTTTTGGGAGAAGGAAGTCCAAAATAATCAAATTTGGGTTTTCGGTACGAATGAGATTATAGCCCTCTAATCCGTCTTTAGCTTCGAGGAATTCAAAGTTACCCTCCGGTAACATATCGCGAACGCGCATCCTAATCACTTTACTGTCATCGATAACGAGAATTTTATGATTTGACACGATAGACACCTGAGAAAAGAGACAATGGATAAACTCGATGATTCGAGGGGATATTGGCGAAAACTTTCGGCATAGGCATTGAGAATTCCCAAAAAACCCTTAGAAACTAAGATACACCATAAAGAAAAAAACCTCGGTTAATGTCCGAGGCTGCTGTTGTAGGAGAACTCAATGCAAAACAAAAGGAAGATACCAAAACCAAAAAGGTTTTGAACGGTAAATCACCTTTGTTGTCCCATTGTAACCCCTGTTTAAGCGTATCGGGAGGAAGTAGCACTTTTCAGGGCTAAATAACCTAAACCGAGACATAAAAGCGCATTTATGCCCAAAAATGCCTGAGCGATCCTACCAGAACCTAACCAGACCAGAGTAGGATCGATAACGGCACTGATACCTAAACTCACCGCCATGGCTAAAGATACCCCCACCGCTAACCATTTTGCCTGGGGATGACCCAAAAGCAGAGCAATCAGGACAAAGGGCAGGATAACACTGGCAAAAAGCGGATTAAGGGCAGAACTTCCCTGAATAACGCCTCCTAGGTCGGAAAGAGAACTCCCCATCACTCGGAAAGGCCATTGGGGTAAATCGAAGATATAAAGACCTCTGAGGAAAAATAAGCCAGAACTGCCAAAAATTAGACCAGCATTCAAAAATCCGTTCCAGGGGAAGGGAAAATAATTTCTCAGCCACCAAGCGAGGAGATAAGAACCCAAAACCATAGCCATTTTGGGCAAAACCGCCACCGCACCGCCATCAATCCAGAAACGGGGATTGAGATAACCGTTATCGCGCAACCAACGCCAAAAATCTTGGAAAGTAATCTGTCCTTTCAGGGCCAATTGTACGGCACTGCCCGCGTCTAATTGTCCGGCCCCAAAATGATTAAAGGGATCATCATTGATCTTACGGGCTGACTGTTGCAAAACCTCTAAAACTGCATTGGGTTCTTTAATTCCCGCAGCCTTGATTAAAGCTACCACCCCGGCAACGTGAGGGGCTGCCATGCTGGTTCCCTGAAAACCGAGGAACGCCGGTTCCCCCCCCTTAGCGGGATCGATGGTTTCTTGGATAATTTTACCCGTATCGGAGCCGCCGGGGGCAGCAATATCGATTCCAGCCCCGAAATTAGAATAGGGGGCCTTATTTCCGGAGGCATCTACCGCAGAAACGCCGATAACGTGGGGAAAACGGGCAGGATAGGCGGCGGAATTATCATCGGCATTACCGGCAGCGGCGACGATTACCACACCTTTACTATAGGCATATTCGATCGCCTCTTTCATTACTTGGGTTTCGCCTCCACCCCCTAAACTCATATTGATGACATCGGCTTTATTATCGACAGCAAAACGGATCGCTTCGGCAATATCGCCCACGGTTCCCCCACCCGTCCCGGAAAGCACCTTGAGGGGCATAATTTTGGCTTTGTAGGCGATGCCGGCTACCCCGTAGTTATTATTGGTCGATTGGGCAATTGTTCCCGCTACATGGGTTCCGTGACCGTTATCGTCCTCGGCATTGCTGCGATCATTGACGAAGTCGTAGCCTTCGACAAACTCGGTTTCTCGCAGATCGGGGACTTTTGATACACCTGTATCAATAACGGCGACAGTGATCCCCTCACCGTGATTTTCTTCCCAAGCGCGTTCGATGTTAATTCCCCGCAGGTTCCACTGTTTGCTATAGTCGGGGTCATTGGGGGCGATAAAAGCATGATATATATAATCTGGTTCGATCGATTCGGTGTATTTTTTTAGCTCGGAATTGCGGAGAGTTTTCAGGAGTTTGCTATCTCCATCGATAATGTAAAGATGTTCATCGATGGAAAAAATACTATTTAAACTGGTGGTTTTTCCCGCTTTTTTATTGACAGTATTTAACTGCTCATCGAGGACGTTGACCGGTATATCGTCCTTAAAGTCGATTAAAATTGATTGATATTCGCCCCGATTTGCTAATCCAGTAAAGTGAAAGAGCGCAAATCCTAGACCGATAATAAATAGGGTTAACAATAAGAGTTTTTTCATAGATTTCCTAAGAATTGATCATTGCCAGCCAAGGTTTTTTTAGTTTCGATGAGAGAATCCGAGGGAAGTTCCCCTATTTTTGTCGCAGTTAAAGATAGGACTAACCAGTTACAAAAAAGTCACCTGTTGTTTATTTTAAGCTCGATCGCCGATCGCTGTTAATTGCCGACTGGCAAAAATAGCTTCGTAGTGGCGATAATGTTTAAATTCGAGGAGATTATAGAAAGGATCCTCTAGAAAAAAGGTTTTATGTTCGGTTATCTCCCCATTAAAGCGAGTTTTTGGTTCTAGATAAAATTTTAGTTGATTGACTCGTGCTTTTTCGAGAAGATTGTCCCAATCCCTGGCATCCGGCAGAATTAGACCAAAATGGCGAGGATAAATGCTATTTTGGGGAGTAAGAGGCATTTCGGTGACGTGAGCGACTACCTGATGACCATAGAAATTTAAGATTATCGCTTTCTCGGTTTCCCTTCCTGCTAAACAACCTAAACCATCACAGTAAAAGCTTTTAGCTGTGGACACATCGGTAATCGGAATAGCGAGATGAAAAATTGCAGGTTGATTCATGGCGATCGAGTTTATCCGCATTCTACTAGGTTCTATTGTAGCGATCGAGGGGCGACCCTTCCGGGAATTTTTTTTTAATTGGCAATTACCTAGAATTGGCCCGATAAATCTCAAGATATCAAAAAGTGCTGGCTTTTGCAGTAATCGGGGGAGAAAATTAGGCACTTTTTCCCTGAAAATTAGGTAATTGACCCCCTGAAAATGGGTAAAACCCCACACCCCACACCCCACCTAAAGACTTTGTGCGATTCTAAAACCAGCGTGTTGATAAAAATTCCGGCGAAACCAATTGCGATAGTAGGGTAGGATTTCTGTGCCGTTAGTCACCCAAGCTCCTCCTAACATCATTTTATGTTGACTATTAAAGAAAGGAGTGGAATTGTCAGCATAGAGGTAATGGGGTTGAAAGTCAGTTAAGGGATTAAAATCATCTTCTAGCCATTCCCAGACGTTACCGCGTAAGTCATAAATTTCTGAGTTATTGCCCGTATTTTTTAACATTCCTACGGGAGTGGGAGAACAGAATTTTAAATTGAGGTTATAGTCATCAAAGTTATCGTTTTCTAGGGTATAACATCGATTTTTTTGACTGCCATAGGTGGCTAAATTCCACTCAGCTTCCGTCATTAAACGTATTCCTTGACCTTGAAAACGACAGTAGGCGATCGCTTCATAATAGTTAACTTCTACTGGCCAATCAAGAGGTAAATCGAGAGCATCAAACATGGATCGATATTGATAATTTCCTCCCTCATCTACCAGCCAAAATTTAGGATATTTGACTCGATAATGATTTTTCCATTGCCAAGCTTCCTCATCCCAATAACTGGGATTTTCGTAGCCACCATTATGGACAAATTCTTTAAATTCTCCGTTGGTAATCATATATTTACTCACCAGAAAATTGTTAACTTGAACTTGACGATAACCATACTCATTATCCCAACCATAAACAGGAGAATCCTGGGGTTTACCAATTTCTACTATTCCCCCAGAAACCTCCACCATTTGATTAGGATAAGCTTGACCAAAAGAAGGGGCATAATGCCAACCGGAAGGACGTTGCAGACAATCTAACGGCAGTTGTCTGAGTAACATTGAAGATGTTTCAAAGTGAACACGCTGATGCTCGATTCCCATCATTAATGACCAGAGAGAATGCTGCGGATGAATAGGAAGATTGAGGGGGATATTTTTAATTATTTCGACCACAATTTCATAGACTTGTTGCCGATATTCCCAAACTTTATCCACCCTAGGCCACTGAATCTGAGCGATAGCAGAGTTTAATTCTTCAGGAGTTGCTGGATCTACTCCCACTCCAAACAATAATTCATAGTCAGGATTAGGGCTTTTTTTTAATAGGTTAACCATCTGCAATTTATTCAGATAAAAAGCGGCAGCATGACCTAAATAAAAGATGAGGGGATTTCTTAAATCATCAGGGTTACAATAAAAAGCTTCTTCTTTGATGATGCTTTTTAACAGCATATCTTCTAATTGCCAAGCATTTTCAAAATAGTCCAGTATATTTTCTCGACTACAGTTACTTAGAGAGATAGGAGCCTGTGCTTGAATCTTTTCCATGTTTTTGTGCCTCTATTACTGATGATAATGTTTTCGTTAATTACAGGGATAACTGACAGAGAATTAACCCAAATAAATTTTCAGGATCGGTGAAAACCTTGAGCGGGTTTAATCCCTTTGATTCTAGGTCTTTTTGCATAGTTTCTAGGTTGAATTTACGCGAGATTTCTGTTAAAATACTCTCCGATGCTTGAAAATTAACTGTTAAATCGAGTTTTTTGAGATGAACAGGGTGAGTTTTTTGACAAATTAAATACATTTCAATTTGAGATTTATCTTGATTATAGATAGCTTGATGACTAAATAAATCAAGGTTAAAATCAGCTTGAAAACGCCAATTTAAATGGGAAAGCATATTTAAATTAAAAGCGGCCGTCACCCCTTGAGCATCATTATAAGCGGCTTCTAATATTGCCGACGGTTTTTGGAGATCAATCCCCAATAAAAAATAATCTCCAGCTTTTAAGACAGTGCCAATTTTTCCTAAAAATTTATCACATTCAGCCGCAGAGAAATTACCGATTGAACTTCCCAAGAAAAAAATCATTCTAGTATTATCGGAAGCATTTTGATAATAAGCTAAGGCCTGTTCATAGGTTCCAATTAACCCCTGAATGGGTAAATTAGGATATTCTTTTTGTAATTCTATGGCACTAGCTTGGAGAATAGTTTCACTAACATCGATAGGTACATATTTAGAGGATTTTTGTTGCCGATAATAAGCGTCCAATAACAGACGAGTTTTAGTGGAACTACCACTACCTAATTCTATCAATTCGCAGGGACCTGTATAGGCGACAATTTCTTGAGCATATTCTTGGAGAATAGCCGCTTCTGTCCTAGTGGGATAGTATTCTGGCAATTGACAGATTTCTTCAAAAAGTTGGGAACCTTGCCGATCATAAAAATATTTAGATGGTAAACTTTTGGGGGTTTTAGTTAATCCTTCAATCACATCTTTTCCCTGATCTTTAGCTATATTTTTACCGGTGGCAGCGGTGGCTAAATACTCAATTTGTAATAGTTCTTGTTTAGATGGTTTAAGCTGCATAGATTCTCCAGATTATTCTCCAGTTTTTTGATTGTTCTCGATCGATGCCGGGGACGAAATCCACTTTGACAGCTTGAATGCTGGCAGAGATTATCGTTCCCCGGTAATTTTACCATAAAACGCCGCAAAATTTACCTCTTGTCTATCTAGACAAGGTTTGTGGAAGGTAAATAAAAGCTGTTAAATCCATCGAGATGGGTGCTGATATTATCCAAGCAAAATTACCCGTTCAATTAATCAGTAAAAATTGCATTTCCTCTAAGCTAAGATTTTCTTGGATATAGCGAGGATTAAGGGGATGATAAGGACTAGCAAGACGATCTATCTTAATAATTGTCGCCGTTTCAGGAATGATCGGAATATCGGGATCGTAGGGGGTGCTGCGAGTAAGAGAACTAGAAAAACCCTTAAAAATAGAGATTTCTTCCTCCTCCCCATCCACAGCAATAGTCACTAATAAAACCTCTTGGGGATTTTTGAGGGTGTATTGTTCGAGTTGTTGACCAATATTCATAGAAAAATGGCTAATTATCGATAGCTAAAGACTTACTGTTGTAAAGCTGAACGTCCCTGTTTGCCAAGGCGAATAAGAAGAAAATGGGCAAAATAGAGAGTATAAAAAGAGAGACCAACCAAACCAAAAAAGCCCAAAACATTAGCGGTAGCTTCTGAATGAAAAATCTCGCGAAACTGCCAGGGTGCTTCCTGCCAAACCTGACAATAGGGAGAATTTAGCAATTCCCCTGACATAGCACAGGAGAGAAAAGGTAAGGTAGAAATCGCGCCCAGAGGAGAATAGATAGTTACTGCCCAACGCCAAGCAGTGGTGACAAATTTAATCGGACTAGCGGGTAAATCTTTAATTTCATCGTTAATATCCACCCAAAACCAGAGGGAAATCGGGATTAAAATCTTAGCTAAAAAACTGGTGACAAAACCAATCGGCCAGGAAGCAATCATTAAATATACAGTAATTAATAAAAGACTAGCCACTCGCCAATAGATAATCAACAATTTCTGTAATGATTCGATTTTTGCAAATAAAGACCAAATCAACAAAATTGCCGGAATAATCACCGTAAATAGGACGGCTAAACGATAATCTATCCAAACGAGAGGACGAAACCAAAGTTGATTCATAAACTATTCAGACATAATTACACTGTCAACATTTTACTGTCTTCGGACGCAGCAGCTAAAATCGGCCACAGCTTGACCAACAAACAAGAAAACGAGGGGCGATCTCTTTATAGTTGAGATCGCCCTAAAGCTAGGATTCTACTGTGAGGAGAGAAAAAACCGCTGCCCGACTCCATTAATCGTCATAAACGCGACACTCGGCCGCATCGGGATTATCATCACAATACTGTTCGAAGTAGGTTTTTTGGGGGTGGTCTTGACGTTGGTGAGCTGCTTCTGCTTGTAATTCTTCCACCGCATCCCAAGCGGCGGCGCATTCGCCAGAGGCGGCACCTTCCGTACTACAGACGGCTCTGGCGTTTTCTAGCTCTTCTTGAATTTTATCTTGGATATTGCTCATGATTCCTCTGGAATTGATCTATTGACACTCTAACAATTATACAGTCACCTTCTCAAACCACAGGATCGGTTATCCCACTCGATCGCCCTTCCTGTGCTATGAAGCCGATCCTAGCGCAATTGTTGGGGAATTTAAGATCAAGATTTCCTGACTAGGCCAATTTTTAGCCCAGATTTCGCACTGGAGAAACGCCACAGGGATTTCTCCCCAGGATAGACAGCGAGCAGAAGCATATACTGACTTATTTAGGCCGTCTTACCAGTCTCGATGCTCCCTTAGACAGGGTGGCGCAGATCGAATAAGTTATTCTAGGGACTAGGGGAAAAAGACTGTTTTGCTGGCAATAGTCAGCATTCCTGTCACCAAAATGCCGACAATGCTAAGGAATCCAATGGTGGTAATGTTGACTCGTGCGTTGAGATCGTCAACCTGCTTTTCTAGTCGCGTAACTTTGGCATCTAAGGCCTTAATATCCCCTTTAATTTCTCCACTCTATCAATATTTTCTCGGTCGAGCATTTCTACTCTAGAATGAAAGATATTGCCATCCCCGTTAGGGAATTTATTAGAAACTTGAGGTATGTAAATGTGACATAATCACAGTTTCGCATTTAACCTTCATAAGATGGAATATGAATATCATTGACGCTTTAAATCTCAAAAACCCCCAAGATTACCCTTCTAGAGAAGCTTATCAGCAAGACGTTGTCAAAGCGGTACAGGTATTGATGCGTCTAGGTATTATGGATAGTCCCTCGGCCGATTTAACCGCTTCCCTAGACTCTATCCTTGAGAAATTACAAGAGGATGAACTGGCTATCTACGGTAGAAAACGCAGTAAACAGGAAATTATCGCCGATTTAAAGCAAGTTAATAGTGAAATTGTCGAACTCGATCGAGAAATAGCCGACTTAGAATGGCAAATTGCCATCAAAAAAGCTGAAATATCTGTTAACGAACCAGTCAATACCATTATCCGTTTTCGTGATTGGAAGCAGGGAATTTTTGGACAGGGATGGGAGGCAACGGAAACTTTGCTCGGCGATCGCCCTAGATCAACGGCAGGGAATGGGCTTGAGCGTAGCAAATTTTATGATTTAGGGGTGGCGATCATTGGTTACGCTATTGTTTTAACCGTTGAGCTTATTCCCGATTCTCCCACAAGCAGTCAAGCGAAAGTACGAATTACCACCGCTCAAGGGATCCCTTATTTGCCTCCTCAACTGAAGTTAGCTATTCTTAATGAAGATGAAACCCCTGCTTTAACGGAATCGGTATCAAGAGAAAGGGATACTTGGATTCAGCGAGAGTTTAGCCTCAATGAGGGTGAAGTTTTTAAAGTTAAGATTGCTTTAAATGAGTTCAGTCTGATTGAAACTTTTGAGGCTTAAGATTCTCAAGACTAGGTAGGAAGCTATGTCAAAAAACTATAAAAAGGTCAATATTGAACTTGATCAGGAGGCAAAGCTCAGTATTTTTGATGTTACCCAGGGTTCGGGCAGCAATCCTCTCATGCGTGTCAGTTCTACTCTAGTTTTACCTGAGAATCAACGGGAGTCTAGCTGGTGGCAAGGAAATTTTCGCGGGTTAGTTCGTCAGGATTTGAATAATCCTCCTCGTATTGGTGATATTCCAGGACAGATCACAAATTATTCTGAGGAGATACAGCGAAATGCTTGTCAAGAGGCAAGAGAAGAATTTGCAAATCAGTCAAGACAATGGCTAGAAGACAATTTACGGACTCTAAAAGAGGAAATTCTGGATAAAACCAGTGATCGAGAGGAAGTTATTATCAACATTTCTACCGATGATCGTAAATTTATTGAGTTTCCTTGGTCAGAATGGTCGCTCTGGGAAAAACGTCCGCAGGCTTGGTTTGCGCTTAGTCCGACTACCTATAAATTGCCACCTAGTGCTAAATCTAGGGAGGGCAAGATTCGTCTTTTAGCAATTTTAGGGGGCGATAAAGGGATTGACGTGCAGAAAGATAAAGTATTTTTAAATCAGTTGCCGAATACTGATCCTGAGTTTTTAGTCAAAGAACCTAAATCAAGGTTTAGTGATGCTTTATGGGAGCAGACTTGGGATATTCTATCTTTTTCAGGTCATAGTTCTAGTCAAGGCGATCGCGGCTCCATAGCAATTAATGACCATGAGAATTTAAATCTGGATGAATTAAGAGATGGTTTAAAGAAAGCGATTTCTAGAGGCTTAAAGTTAGCTATCTTTAATTCCTGTGACGGTCTCAAGTTAGCAGAGTATTTACAGGATTTGAATATTCCGCAAGTTATTGTTATGCGAGAGCCTGTACCGAATGGCGTTGCTCAAGACTTTTTTAAGTATTTTCTGGATGCTTTTTTTCATCAAAGAGAGTCATTTTATTATGCTGTCAGAACAGCAACTGAACGTATTAATGAAGACTATAATAATAGTTATCCTGGGATTGGTTGGTTGCCTGTAGTGTTCCAAAATCCTGCGACAGAACCATTGAGTTTAGACACCGAGATTCGTTATACTGCTCAAAATATTCCTTGGCAGACAATTTGCAATGACCGCTTACAATTACAGCAAAAACTAACAACAAATCCCTTGACGGCGCGAAAAGTTAATAGAAAGTATGAGCGAGAAGAAGTCTATGTACCTCTCGGTTTACTGGAACGTAAAGTTATTGAGAAATATCCAGCGTACACGCAATCTCGAAGAGAAAGAAGTAATTTTAACCCTCTAGGTGGTGTCATTCAAGCCATTAATCAAGGGATAAAAAATCTAAATCCTTTCAGTAAAAATAAGAATCAAAATGAGCCAATCTCAACTGATGAGCCGATCATTTTTAAAGAGGTAACAACTGAAGTTGAGGTTATTAAAACCTATGAAAATCAGGAATTTTTAGAACAGGTATTAAAACGTTGTCAAAGTCCTAAAAGTCAGGGAAAACGTATCGCAATTATTGGAGAACCAGGTTCGGGAAAAACAACCTTGTTGCAACAGGTTGGCCGTTGGTTAGGTCAAGAGATGCCCGAAGATATTCCTATTTGGGTGTCTTTAGCAGATTTACAAGGTCAGGATTTAGAGCATTATTTATTTGATACATGGTTAAAGTCTGTTATTAGGAATATTAATATAGATGCGGATTTTAATCGGATTGAAAGTAGTTTTAAGCAGCGATTAAAAGCAGGCAATATTTGGATATTATTGGACGGGGTTGATGAAATGTACAACCAGTCTGTTAACATTTTACGAGAGCTTGAGAAACAAATCAATGAGGTTAGTTGGTTTGACAATACTCGAATTATTTTAACTTGTCGTTTAAATCTTTGGGACAATGATTTTAATGCTTTAATTGAGTTTGATACTTATAAAACGCTTAAATTCTCCTATCCTGAGCAAGTAGAGGAGTTTATTACTCGTTGGTTTTCACCCTATGATCAAGAAAATAATCAACAGCAAGGAGCTAAATTAATTAATGAGTTAAAAAATGAGGGGAAACAGCATGTTCAGGATTTAGTTAGGAATCCGCTTTGTTTAACGTTGCTTTGTTGGAATTGGTATCATCAACAGGGTCAAAATCGTTTACCAGAGACGAGAGCGGGTTTATATCGTCAATTTGTTAATAGTTTATTACATTGGCAAAATGAGGGCAAAAAGTATCGTTTATCGGTGACTTCTAAGCAATTAAAACAGCTAAATCGTCAGATAGGTAAATTAGCTCAATATTGTTGGGATCATGAATTGACTCGTTTTCGATTTCACGAAGATATTGTCTGTAAGTTTTTGGGTGAACAAGGTAATGATAGTTCCTTATTTAATCTAGTTCTCAAGTTAGGTTGGCTTAATAAGGTAGGAGAAGATGTTAACAATAAAAACAAAAATATTTATGCTTTCTTTCATCCTAGCTTTACGGAATACTTTGCGGCGGTGGGAATTGAGGATAGTCGCTTTTTTTTCAATCATATTTCCTATAATCCTAATCATTCTAGAGCTAGTTACCGTATTTTTGATACCCAGTGGCGAGAAGTTTTTTTGCTGTGGTTGGGTAGGGAAGATTTAGCAAAAAGCAAGAAAAATCGTTTAATTAATGCTTTAACAACGTTTAAGGATGGCTGGGATGGATATTATCAATATCAGGCTTATTTTATGGCGGCATTGGGATTAACGGAATTTGAGAATCCGAGAAAGCAGAAAAAGGTTATTAAGCAAATGTTGCGATGGGCAATCTTTGATGAGGAGTATCTTTTAGATAATAAGGATAAATATTCTTCTTTTAGAACAGTTGAGTTATCTCAATCTAAAGATGAATTTCTACAGCAATATGGATTTGATCTTGAAGAGTCTTGGAGCTTTGATAAGTTTCTGGGTGGTGTTGATAGCAACTATTTTTATGACGTAATTTGTAAAGTCCGAGGAAAGCCTGATTTATGGAGAGATAAATTAACAGTAGCCCATGCTGCGGGTAGGGTTTTAACTGAGTTAGGTTTTTCTTTAATTGAGGAAGAACCAATAGAAACACCAGAGAAAGAGATACCAGTACCCGTCAATAATCAAGCACAATCAGAGTGGAATTTTGATGATATTTCTGAATTTATACGACTAAGATCGGGGTACAATTACAAATATCCTTCCAATAGTTATAAACAATATACGAAGAACACAATAACAGAGGATAATGAAGAATCTGTTAATAAAACTTTTGAGGTATTACCTCATATTGTAGATTTTCTCAAGGTAAATTCATTAGGGATAACTACCAAAAATGATGCGTCTCTGGATTGGAAAAAAGCATTTGAATATTTGATTCAACTTTCTATTGATCATGAATTGATTGTCGAATCTTTGGCTGAAGTTATTTCTGCCTTGATTCCACAGGATGAGAAAAAAGAATATAATGCTAAGTTACAAACGGCTTTTAAGTGTATTAAGGAAATTGCGCCTATTGAGTATAAAGTATCGTTGATTGCTCAATTAATGATTTATTTTGACGATCTAGAAAAGATTCAGGATTTGATTGATGATTTAAAACAATCCTTGCAAGAGCTACCATCTTTAAATGAATCTATCAAAGATGCATTAACTGATTCTTTGAAAGAGAAAATTTTTAAATCTCCTAATACCTATACAAAATACATAGAGATTTATGCCCAATTGTTAGGAATACCTGCTCAGATTACACCGATCATTTTATCCTTCACTATCCATGATATTCAGTCAAAAAATCAGTATGATAAAGATATTCTCACTGTGTTAGATGTCTTAGAGCGAAATTCATCTAATCAATATTTTCTTCACTTAATTGCTTATTTTAAAGAGGGTTTAATTAATCACGACTTAGAAAAACGTGGCTATAGTTTTAAACAGCTTTATCACTATGCTTCAGGCGTTTCTTATCAAGATTTTTCTAAGGTATTTTTTACCCCTAGTTTTAAGTTATCTTTAGCGATTCAGTCGCTTTATATGAAAATGAAGCGGGATATTTGGTTAAGAGAATATGATAGATTTTCTCAGTTAGCTGATCATGGAGTGATAAAATATTCGCTATATCTTAAACTACTTGATCTCATCCATAAAATCAGAAATTTGATAACATACCAAAATAATCTTCAAGATTATCTTTTAGAATTTTATTTATATATTCTTAGCATTGTTGAATATTTATTCTTCCTCATCCGATTAATACACTATGCCATGATTCCCTTTTTATATATTTGTCAAGGTGTAGATTGGCTCATGTCTTTTATTTTATGGCTGTTTTGTAAGTTTACGATTATACCCATTAAAATATTAATCAATACTTTTAGCTTCTCCCAAAAAATTCAAAGAGAACGAGTTTATTTCCGTCAGCTTAAAAATTATTGGCATACTTTTGACGGATGGACTCAAGAAATTTTAGTCAATTCAATGAGTCATAATACCCAGAATATTGATGCCTCTGATGGGACGGGGGCAATTGCTGGCTTTATAACTTTCTTTTTAGGATTTATTGTTTTAATCATTCCTCCATTGTCTGAACTATTTGATAAGTTTATTACCACGAATTTAAAATTGGTTATAGAATTGATCTTTTATCATTTCAGTAATTACATTAATCACCCTAACCTTTATCTCGTTTATGTACAATGCTTGGATGCTCTGGAAAAATTTCTAGGAATCAATATTAACTGGTGGCAAGCGGATACGATAACTTCTCGATTAACCATTTTACTAACTAAACTTGGAATTCTGCTAACCATAACTATACTTTTCTTTTGGATTATCAATCCAGATAAGTTATACGGGAAAATTGAAACAATTAGAAACAGTAATTTCAAGAAATTCTCTGGAATGCTTGATTTTAAGCAAAGATTAAAAATAAGTGGAAAATATCATCGTGATTTTGATCCGATTTCATTTGTTAATTTTACCTGTAACCACAATACCCAATCAAGTAAATGGAATTCCCTTTCACAAAAAGATCAATGGGAAATCTTAGCTAGAGCTTTACAGTATTGTAAGAACCACTCGGGAACATTCTTTTTAACTAAGAAATTTTCTTTGTTTTGTAGCAAATTAAATTGGGAGCCTATCTCGACATTAAAGTTATTTAAAAGAATTGTAATAACCATTTTTAAATCATCAATTTTAGCACTTATTATATTTGTTTTATATTTCTTATTTTCTGATCAATCTAATTATGATGGATGTAATTTCTATATTAATAGGACATATAATATTTCACGAGCGGAAGTTGTTCCTATTATTTATAATTACATAAGTTACATAACTGATCAGCTTCAAAAACTACAACAATATTGTTTAAGCAATCCTCATCTAAAGAATATATCAGAAATAGATAAGTTACTCATTAAGTTTGTCGGCTTAATAAATAGTACCCTGCCTACGAAACCTATAGAACCTATATCGCTTACAGTGCTTGAGCTATTAAAACGCTTGCTTATTGGTGTCTTATTGATGATATTTATGATAATCTTTTATACTTTAATGATTATGTTTATATCCTGGAAGGAAATAATAACAGCAGAAATTTCCAAACAACTGTTAAAAAGCTCAACCAAATTTCAAAAAATCAGAATACTTAAATTTTTTGCTGAAAATTATAGAGATTACCGTTTAATTATGAAAAGCCTTGAAATTAAAGATGCTTCTCAGCGTAATCAAATGCTGATTGAAGGTGGAACAAGATACATTTATAAAAAGCTGTTTAAAGATTTTGAATACCTAGAAATTGATCAAGATCTGCAAAAACTGTTTTGGCAATACTATCTCTCAAAATATAAAAAAGATCATCCTGAGCTAGTTCAAGAAATTATGGACAGCTTTAATTAATCATTTGTCTCAATTGCACGTTACCTCCTCTCAAGTTCTAAACTAACGGGCAAAAGACCATCTCCTCAAAAAAGCTTGGCGAAAATGCAAACTTAGGGCAATGGGTGCGGATAGAGAAGTCATACCAAATTTCAAAAACTATGGCATACTTAGGGTTTGCTGAAAAAGTACGGGCGAAGCATTCGGATAGAAAATCTACGGTTTCACCGATAGGTTATTGCCCGAATGCTTCGCCCCTACAGGACGCGGGCCGATGAAGACGCAAGGTTTTGAACGACGATTCTCTAAAAATCTTGCACCTGTTTCGCGAGAAAAGCCACAAAACCCTTACCTTGCCTAGATTTCACATTTATTCAGCAAGCCCTACTTATAGAAAAGATGAGGCTCTTCGGGAATTGTTATGCAAATAATTAACTTAAAATAAAATTCGATGAGAGCAACTACGCTCAAAAGTAGCTGAAATTCATACAGGAAAGGACTTAAGGCACAAATAGGTTAATACCAAAAGATAGACAATCGAGTT
>NZ_JAPZSS010000101.1:0-1502 GCF_027532015.1 Microcystis sp. LE19-131.1A
GGAACCCTGATTCTGTCGTTTTTAGTTGCACATCGCGTTAAATTAACCTAATTCTATACTCTCTCGCAAGAGTACAAGAGCGACTATCTCAACAATCGGTTATTTTTCGTGCTGTTCGTAAGCTGAGACGATTTTTTGTACCAAGGGATGACGCACCACATCGGCCCGCGATAGGTAAGAAAAAGCGATCCCTTCTACTGATTTTAGGATTTTTTGAGCGGCAATTAACCCCGATTCCTGTTGTTGCGGTGAATCGGTTTGGGTGACATCTCCAGTTACTACCATGCGCGAACCGAATCCCAAGGGAGTTAAGACCATCAATGCGATCGCACTTTCTCCACTGGGGAATTGAATCGTTGGCCAAGTTCTACCACTTTAGCAAAATTGTTGTCTTTGCTGGAAATATTGATTAAATTGGAAGTTTTTTAGCTGTGATTAGTTACCTAACCTAATATAGTGGTGGCATTCTGTAAGGAGTCCCACCGTGACTAACAATTCCCTCGATCCTTTGAATATTGGCAATACGATTAATACTGCCTTCCGTCTTTATCGTGATCGCTTCCCAACTTATGTATTCTTTGCTGTCCGCGCCGGCTTGTGGTCGCTTCTCCCCTTAGTTTTGCAATTAATTCTCAGTCAATTACTTTATCAAACAATTACCCCCGAACAAGGCAGCGATATCGGTTTACGTTTATTTCTTTTCCCAGTACAAATTTTCTCGGCCGCTAAGTATCTTTTCAATAGTGCGGTTATCTCACGATTAGCTTTTCAAGACATCATTTATCAGCCGGAAACTGCCGGACAAGCGGAAAAAAAAGTTAAGCCGAAAATGTGGCGCTTGTGGTGGATGCAGGTTTTGCTCGGTTTGTTAGGAGCGGCAATAATCTTGCCGATAACGCTGTCTCTGGTGTTAGTAAGTTTTATCCCCATCCTTGGTGTATGGCTTATTTTACTGGCTTCTTTCTGTCTTCCTGTTTTCTTCCTTTGGTTATATGCTCGCATTTACATTGCCGAATTGCCCTTAATAATTGAAGATAATTTAGGCAGTTGGCAAGCAATCAAGAGAGGTTGGCATTTAACTAAAAACTCGGCTTGGAGAATTGTGGGAGTGATATTTATTGCCATTTTATTAATTATTCCAGTTTATCTTCTGTCATGGGCTTTGGCTTCAATTCCCTTTTGGTTCAATTCTTCGGAGGACTGGCAAACGCTCACGGAAAATCCTCTTTTTTTCCAACAAATGGCGATGTTTTCCTATGGTATGATTACTGTTTTTGTACTTCTGAATATTTTATTAGTTCCTTTTTGGCAATCTCTCAACAGTGTGATCTATAATCATGTTTTAGACCAGAAAAAAAATGGGCTCTTCTAGGTTCTGTGTGAGCATGGTATAATAGTAACACAGAACAGGAGGTGGGTTATGTGGATAAATTTTGATCAACTCCTCGATTTACCAAATGTAACAGTGGTCAATTATCAAAAAATTGCTCAGACAATTTTCC
>NZ_JAPZSS010000131.1:0-25327 GCF_027532015.1 Microcystis sp. LE19-131.1A
CGATTGTCTATCTTTTGGTATTAATCTATTTGTGCCTTAAGTCCTTTCCTGTATGAATTTCAGCTACTTTTGAGCGTAGTTGCTCTCATCGAATTTTATTTTAAGTTAATTATTTGCATAACAATTCCCGAAGAGCCTAAAAAACTAAATCTCAGTATTGGCAATTTTCCCTGCTTTCGCGTTCATCACTTAGTCAGTATTTAGGATTATCTCAACGACTCTTAGTGACAGATAATCGTACCAGTATGCCTGAACATTTAGAAGAATATTAGCAAAAAAATCAACAAATCTGGGGACTGTTTTGGATACGTCCCACAACAACAACGGGAAAACTAGCCGAAGAATTAATTATGATTTGGGAAACTACCGAAGCAGAAGAATGGATCGATATTGTCGATTGGATTCCTTTTTAATTAATGATATAATAAGATTATTACCGTCCTTTTTATGCTTGATTATTAATTTGAATGACTCGCCAAATTCATGACCAATTTGCTAAGGAATATTTAGAGGAATTACTAACACCTCTAGGGACGATTAGAAAAAGTAAGAAAGTAAAAAGTGAGGTTCAAGAAATCGATGTCTGGTTTGAACCATTTAGCTCACCTCCTCCCACTGAGTTACCTTTAGGGTTACTCGGAAAAATGGCGGCTACTTCCTGTTTATTTGAACCTTTTCGCAATCCCCCGACCGAGGTAGAGATTCGCAGTTGTTTGTCAAAGTTATACGCGGTTCATGGCGAAATCTTGAGAAAAGCGAAACGGTCAAACAAAACTCTAACAGAAGCTGAACTACCAGTTCTCTGGATTCTAACGCCCACCTTTTCAGCTAGAATGATTGAAGATTTCGGGACTCACAGCGATGAGAGTAATTGGTTAACAGGGGTTTACTTTTTAGCGAAGTCTCTCAAAGCGGGTATCATCGTCATTCATCAATTACCAGTAATTGAAGACACCTTATGGTTGAGGGTATTAGGTAAAGGAGGAACTCAAAAACGAGCAGTTGAAGAGTTAGTTGAACTGCCAGAACGCAATCCTTTTCGAGAGAATTTATTAGAAATCTTAGCGAACTGGCGCAAGAATTTAGAATTGAGAGATAATTTAAGTACCGAAGAACAGGAGGACATCATGAATCTATCACCAGCTTATTTACAACAAAGGGAAGAGTGGAAGCAAGAAGGTACTTTAGAGGGACAACTTTCGCTGATAGCCAGTCTTCTGGAAGGACGCTTTGGCAGCCTAGATTCGGAATTATCTGGTCTGGTGGAACGGATCGCCCAACTTCCTATCTCGGAACGCACCGGATTGCTTCTTTCTTTGGCAAATTTATCCCGTGAAGAACTGCTACAAAGACTCAGGGAAAATTAAAACTCCAGCCCGTCCAAACCATGAAGAATCATCCCTAAACCCTGATGGTAGTTTGTCCGTTGAGGTTACTGTCAAGTCCGGCTTTAACACAGACGCTCCCCTGTCTGGACAGCAAGTAAAGAGTGCGTGGAGAAGTTGACCCAACGCGAGATATCGAAGATATCCGTTTCGTTAACAATCATCTCCTCTAAATGTTGAAAGTCTTCATTTTCATCCATCGGAATTACCATTTTAATAGACCTCTCCTTAGTTTGATAAAATCACAATCAGGGGATATTGTCAACAACTAACCGTAGCTTACCCAGTCGTTTATGCGTTGCTGATGCACTTTTTAAAAAATGGTGATAAACTCAACTGTACTGGGTACACTCTCCCTATCGGATGAATTTGAGAAAAAATCGAGAGAAAAAAACGATGAACGAACGAGAAACATCCAACAAAATTGAGGCGGGCGGGGGTTTTCCCGTATTGCAATATTGGGCAGAAAAAACTCTCTCTCCTCAAGGGGTTAAACTCTGGCAAACCTTAAATCATAAAAGTGCCTGTTTAGCTTGCGCTTGGGGAACGGGAGGACAAAAGGGCGGTTTTGTCAACGAAGCGGGGGAAAGTCTGCAACGTTGTCTCAAAAGTGTCGAGGCAGTTACTTCCGAATTAATGCCAGGTATTAAAACTGATTTTTTTCAGACCTATCATCTCGCTCAATTACAGTCCTTAACCTCCCTAGAATGCGATCGCTTGGGTCGTTTCAGTTATCCCGTCCTCTTAAAAGCCGGAGAAAGTCACTATCAACGTATTAGTTGGGAAGAAGTGTATCGATTAGCCGAACAAGCTTTTCATCAACCGTCCGAGACCATTGCCTCCTATAGTTCTGGACGTTCTTCTAATGAAGCCGCCTATCTCTTACAATTGTTTTTCCGGGCATTAGGAAGTAATAATTTAGCCGATTGTTCCGATCTCTGTCATGCCGCCTCGACCGTAGGCTTAAAACAGGTTTTCGGAACCGGAACTTCGATGGTCAGTCTGGAAAGTTTAAAACAAGCCGATTGTGTGGTGTTAATCGGTTCTAACGCTCCAGCTAATCATCCTCGCCTGATGAATGAATTAATTCAAATTCGTGATCGCGGCGGTAAAATTATTATTATTAACCCGCAAATTGAAGTCGGATTGGTCAAATTCTCCTCACCCGCTTTTCCGATTAAATCTTTATTGCGGGGCGGTTCCGATATTTCTACTCTCTACCTACAGCCGATTCCGGGTAGCGATACCGCCCTATTCGTCGGATTACAAAAATCTTTAATTGAACAAAATTTAGTGCGGTGGGATTATCTCAAATCCCGTACAGAAAATTGGCAATCTGTTATAGATTATGCCCAACAAACACCCTGGGAAACCATTACTAAAACCTGCGGTTTGTCCCGAGAAGAAATTGAAGCAACCGCCGCCCTTTTCGGCAATTTAGAGCGTGTGGTTTTCGCTTGGGCGATGGGGGTTACACAACAGGAAAATGGGGTAGATAATATCATCAGTATCGCTAACACGGCCTTACTCACGGGAAATGCTGGCAAAATCGGAGCCGGAACCATGCCAATCAGAGGTCATTCTAATGTACAGGGCTTCGGTTCTATGGGCGTTACGGTGAGATTACGTCAGGAAATCGCCGAGGCACTTGCTCAACTTTTAGGAAAGCCATTAAATATAACCGGCGGTTATGATACCAGGGCATTAATTGAAGCTGCCGAACGGGGAAAAATTAACACTCTTTTCTGTTTGGGAGGTAATCTTTATGGAGCAAATCCAGATTTAACTCAAGCCAAAAAAGCCTTAGCTCAAATTGATACGATTTTTTATGTAGCTACTAAGCCAAATTTAGGACATTTTCAGGGATTAGCCCGACAAAATACGGTAATTTTACCCGTATTCGCTCGTTTTGAAAATCCTCACCCGACAACCACCGAATCGGGCAATAATTTTGTCCGTTTTAACGAGCGGGGAAGCAGTCATCTACAGGGTTCCCATGTGGATATCATCTCGGAAGTAGAACTGTTAACAAATATTGCCGTCAAGGTTTTAGGCACAAACCCGATTGATTGGTCGAGATTACACGATACCGCCTATATTCGTCAGTTAATCGCCAAAACGATTCCTGGTTATGAAAAGATCGGGCAATTAGATCAAACCCAAACAGAATTTACCATTAGCGGACGGATTTTTACCGAACCCCATTTTCCAACATCGACCGGAAAAGCGCAAATGTCTGTCACGCTTTTACCCACTTTAAAAGCACCGCAAAAGCAAGATTTCAATCAACCAGAAAATGCACCAGGAATTGCTCTGATTCTCGGAACAGGACGCAGTTATGGACAACATAATACCGTCGTTTATCAAGTGGGCGATAAATATCGGGGAATGCCTCACCGTCATTGTTTATTGATCAACGCCGAAGATGCCAAAAAAGCGGGCTTTCAAGAACATCAACGAGTCACCGTTCAAGGAGATGCCGGCAAATTAGAGAATATCGAACTTATTTTCGGTCCGATTCGCGAAGGTGTTGGCTTTATGTTCTATCCCGAAACCAATGTTTTATTCAAAGCTAAAATCGATCCTCGCTGTGGGACTCCTGCTTATAAACGAGTTCCCGTCTGGGTTTTTTAGTTATCAACTCCTCTAATTTTCTTTTTTGGAAATAATGAAATAGAGTTAACCAAGCCAACCAACGAATCGAGCAGAATGAAAAAGCTATGGTCGATTTGATCGCATTTCTGTTATCTTCTTCTTACTGTCATTAAAGTAAGTAGCCATGCACAAGTTTTTACTAACCTTATTAAGCATAGCAAGTTTGTTTGCTGTCGGGATGGCTACCCCCAGCATTGCCAGTCCCACATTTGCAGCGACAAACTTGCAACTAGCTCAACGTCCTAACTGTAACAATCCCCAGACTCAAAGCGAAATGAACATTTGTGCCAGCATCGCTTATCAAAACGCCGATCGCAAGTTAAATCAAGTTTATCGACAACTACTGCCAAGACTGTCAGCTGCTCGCAAACAAAAATTAATTACCGCCCAACAAGCTTGGATTAAGTTTAGAGACAGCAGTTGCGAATTTGAAAGAAGCGCCTATGAGGGAGGCTCTATAGCTCCCATGATTTACGGTTTTTGTTTGGCAAATGTCACCGAGCAGCGTACCAAAGATTTGCAAAGATATTTAGAAGATAGCGATCTCTAAGTCAGAATCGCCGTTGATATTACCGATGATTCCTTAGACGTTTACTGCACAACAGCCTAAGCGGGTGAGGGGAATCGAACCCCTATCATTAGCTTGGAAGGCTAGGGTTTTACCACTAAACTACACCCGCATTTTCTTAGCACTTTCGTTAGCATAACACGAATTGCCGATTTTTGCAAGTAGGGATTTTCAGCTTGTTAATCGCCTCTAGATGGTCATAGATTGCCTAAAAATCCCGATCGCTCCTTTTCATCCCCGATTTGGCTAAAAGTTTCTTCCACGCGATCGAGGTCTAGTTGGGAAAAATTATCGATCGCCCAGTTGGACACTCTCTGCATAAAATGGAAGGGGTAGGTATGAGCGATTCCCACCACCTGCATTCCCGCTCTTTTTGCCGCTTCGCAACCGGCAAAAGTATCTTCAATCACCAGACATTCCCAGGGTTGCAATTGCAGATTAAAATTCCAACGATTGAATCTTTCTACGGCCAGTAAATAACCATCCGGTTGGGGTTTACTGGTGCTGATCTCATCACCGGTGACAATGACACTAAAATAATCCCCAAGGCCCGTCTGTTGCAAGATTGATTCTACTTCCGAGCGTATTGCTCCCGTCACCAAACCGATTTGTAGCTCCCGGGCCTTAACTCGTTTTAAAAAAGAGTATATCTCTTCATAAATAGGAAGTTTCTCTAATTTTTCTAATCTTTCTCGGTATAAACTCGCTTTTTTGTTAATTAACTTAGTCAGATACTCCTCGGTCACTTGACGACCGCGACGGGTGAGAACATTACGCAAACAGACGCGATCGCTTCTTCCCAGACATAACTCCGCAAATTCCGACCCTAGGGGCAGTAAATTTTCCCCGAGCAAGATTTCATTGATTAACTCTTGATGGATTGGTTCATCATTGATGATCACCCCATTAAAATCGAACAGAACAGCCTTTAACATCAATCTTAGACAGAAAAGCTAATAAATAATAAGTAGGTGGGTATTAAAAATTGTCAGACACCCCCATGATCAAGGGGGATCCCCCCGCCTATCGGCACCCCCCTTATCAAGGGGGGCAGGGGGGATCAAAACCCCCCTTATCAAGGGGGGCAGGGGGGATCAAAACCCCCCTTATCAAGGGGGGCAGGGGGGATCAAGGACAAAATCTATCTTCAATTTAATTGAAACCACTTACTTAAATATTCTTGATTATACTAAAGTTTTTCGTCGGGGCTGGGGGGGTCTTGTCCCTGACCCCATCTCAACAAACAATTTTAACCGGAAAATTGCCAAGGCCTTGACAAATTCCCAGATTTGTTCTATTATTTTGTTATAGTGGGAATCCGTGCTGCCCTGTAACCCCCCTATTTGGGGCTGAAATATTAGCCAAAAATATAACAAAAGAATTTAGAGACCTGCGTGGAAATAATATCCCAACCGATCGGAGGGCGCAAGCTTTGCGCCCCTACAGTAACGGATTTTGTCCACAATGTAGGGGCGAACTGCGTTCGCCCAAAAGGTACATTATTAAAGCGCAAGTCCCTTAGGCCATTGTTTCCGATACCCAACGACGGAATAATTCCACAGCAATCCGATAACGGGAGTCTTGGCATTCGATGACATGATGATTTTCAAGGGTTTTTAGGGCCAGGTCGAGAGTTGTGGCAGTTAGTCCGGTGCTGGACAGTAAATCTGCCCGGGTTAATCCTTGCAGATGGGGAGAAAGAACTATTAAAATCTCCCCTTGTCCGGCCGCATCTTGTTTAGCCTGTTTCCAGACACCCGTAAAATAATAATTTCCCCTTTGGAAAAACTCAGCATCGATAGCTTTTTCCACATCTTCCACCTGAAAACGAATATCTTGGGGACGTTGCAACTCAAAGACCTGTTTATTATAAAAACGTACCAGATGAAACCCGATCAGTTGTACTAAATAGGGTTGACCGTGGGTAAGTTGATAAATTTTGTCCAAAGCGGATGGGGTATAGTCTAGGGGAAAATCCTCGTCTTCCCCAACGGGATTAGCGAGGATAACGCGAGTGGACTCCGGAGAGAGGAAACTAACTGGAATCGGGTAAACACTGCCAAAAAAAGGATGAAAATAATCGGCAGTCATCTCCTCTAGGGTATGTAATCCGGCAAAAACAAAAGCTAGACGCGGACTACTCTGGACAAGGGAACGCAGATAGCCGAGGAAATTCCGGGGGAGGGTATTCGCTTTGATTAAATCCTCAATTATCTCGAACTCATCGAGGGCAATAATTAAACCGGTTTTGGCTTTTTCCGGCAGAATCTGGCCTATCAGACGATCTAAATAACGATTAAAATACATTTCTGGATGTTGGGAGATTTTTTCCTCTTCTGGGGCATCAATTGCTAAAGTTTTGGCGATTTCCTCAGCCATATTCAGGAGAACTTCGGCTAGGCTGGTTACTGTGGCCACGCGCTGTAAATTAATGTAGATAACCGAGATAGCTGGTGGGAGATATGCCTCCAGATTGCGTAGAATCGAAGTTTTACCCATGCGACGATGACCATAGAGAACCACGGAGGATAGGTTATCTCCCGACCACATTGACTGAAGTTCCCCCAGGATATCCCCACGACCAACAAAGCGTTTACCGATCACCGGATCACCGATAATGTAGGGATTAGGAATCCGTTGGGTAATAGTCACCGTTCCCACCGTTCCCGCGATGGATGTGCTAATTTTTGCCCATTTTTCGGCCATAGAAAGGATTAATTCTTTTTCTGCTTGGGGTAAATTGGCCGCTTGTTGGTCGCTTATATCCCTTAATTCCCCGATAATCCGATTAAGAGCGAGGGATCTAGTCTGTTGGGAGTAACTTCTCTGGACTAAAGCCATTTCTGCGATAACTCGATTGAAACTGCTGATAGCTTGCCAAGTTTGCGGACGTAATGAAGGTTCTGCGGCAATAGGGGCAACCGCTAGGGAAGCGATACTATCGAGAGTTGCTGCTTGACTAAATCGGTGTAAAGTTTGGGCTAGGCTATACATTTCTTCCCCGTAGGCGAGGGAACGTACCACAGCAAAGGCTTTTTCGGCTTTTTCGGTTTCCTGTTGGTGGAGATACCAAAAACCAGCAGCAGCGGCGCGAGCAGGAGTATCTAGACGGATTTGGCCGTCAGGAAGAGAAAACAGTTTCGCAGACGCATATTTTAACAATTCCCAATCGGAGGGATTTTCTGCCAGACGGGAGACCCGATAGATAATTTCTGCCTCTGGGAATTGCGATAAAACGCGGTTAACGGCGACAAGGACAGGAATAAACTGGCGGCTGTACTGAAGGTATTGATTGAGGTTATTAATAGCTGTTTCCCAGTCTTGCTGTAACCATCGTTGTAGAGTGGAGGTCAACCTTGGCAGCGGTAGAAGGGTAATACGGGGAAAAAGTCGCCCTTGAGGGCCAGCCAAAAGCCCGATTAGCCAATTATCAGGACGGGGAAAGACGAATATAAACACCACGCCCGACAGCACGCCCCACACCACGCCCGACAGCACGCCCCACAGCACGCCCAACACCACGCCCAACACCACGCCCAACAGCACGCCCAACACCACGCCCAACAGCACGCCCCACAGCACGCCCCACAGCACGCCCAACAGCACGCCCAACAGCACGCCCGACACCACGCCCCACACCACGCCCGACAGCACGCCCCACAGCACGCCCGACAGCACGCCCGACACCACGCCCAACAGCACGCCCGACAGCACGCCCCACAGCACGCCCAACAGCACGCCCGACAGCACGCCCGACAGCACGCCCCACAGCACGCCCAACAGCACGCCCGACAGCACGCCCGACACCGCGCGCACCCAATCAACAGAAAGTCCTAAATTTGCTGCTATGCTACAGATAATTAGAGGGGTAATTACAGTTAAGAGAAGACCCTGAATCCCTAGTCGCAATTGTACGGGATGGTCGCGGAGAAATTGTATTTTATCGCGCCATGTTTTCTGTTCTTTTAATTTATCGCCGCCGCCTCTCGTTTCCACATACCAGCGCACTGCTTGGGGAAAATAAAACACCCAGTACAACAGCAAAAGATAATCAAAGGGATTCCATAAAGATAAATTGCGTCTGAGTTTAGGGGCGAGATTAATTCTGGGGACGGTGCTTTCCTTCATAATTTCTATCTCTAGCTATTTACCCGGTGATGGTTTATTAAGTAGTTAGGTGTTACTCAAGGTAGGATCAAACCCCCCTTATCAAGGGGGGCAGGGGGGATCAAACCCCCTTATCAAGGTAGTATCAAACCCCCCTTATCAAGGGGGGTAGGGGGGATCAAACCCCCCTTATCAAGGTAGGATCAAACCCCCCTTATCAAGGTAGGATCAAACCCCCCTTATCAAGGGGGGTAGGGGGGATCAAACCCAAAATTAAATCAACTTATTATTTAGTTATAACCTAAGTTCGGGATGCTGAGTTATTGACTTTGGTTTGATAAAGTTTAAAACAACTTTGCATTACCTCTCGCGGCTTTCCTTGACTTTGCCTAACAAGAGAACTTATTTCCTCCTCAGTAAAAGTCACTCTGGTTTGACTTAGACGATGACTAACAAACTCTTTAATTTTAGCTTCATCCCATAATTTAATCGGAAATTGTTGACAAATTCCCTCGAAAGGTGAATCACCTCCTTTGTTATCAGGAAATAAAACATCAAGGGGACGATTAGCCGCTACTACTAATCTTAAAGGTGGATCGGGACGATTAGCCAACTCTCTTAATTGACTTCTAAGCTGATAGCTGAAATATTTTTGATTCATATTATCTACCACATCCAATAATAACAGGATTTTGTATTTTTCTAATTCCCTAGTTAATCTAGTTCCTTTGAGCGGTTTATCGTAATTCGCAGCTATACCAATCTGATGACATAATTCATAATAAAAATCCTTATCTCCTGCTAATCCTTCTAAGTTTAGATATAAGGGTTGTCGATGACTAAGTAAATACTCCCTTGCTTGATGGTAAATTCCCCAAAGCAGGGTGGTTTTTCCCGTTCCCCTTTCCCCGATAATAGCTGCACTACTGCCGGAATTTAAAACCTCAAAAATATCTTTAATTTCTTGTTCCCGGCCAAAAATTTGCTGCATTTCTTTAATACCTCCAGAAGTGGGTATAAAAGGATTATTCGCATTTTTTTGGGGTTGTAATTGCGGAAAATATTTAAAAATAGTCTGAACTGGAATCGCTCTTCCTCCTAAATCACTGTACTCATCTCTGGTTTTATTCACCACTCCGCACACTTTCCCCGTGCGTAAATTTAACAGAGGTGAACCACTAAAACCGGGTTGTACTTGCCCTAATTTAAACTTGATTAGGGGGTTTTCATCCCCCGTTAAACCTATATACTCAAAGTCACTAGGATCACCGTTCGGATACTCGTTGGTATAGCCGAAAGTGTATAATTTATCTGTTAATTGTAAATCTTGATCAAAATCGATATATTTGTGATCTAAAGGAGAGTTTAATTGTAAAAGAGCCAAATCGATCCCATCTAAATTCGGCAAGTTGATAATTTTGGCACTAGAAATTTGACCTTGCCAAATTATCTCGATAGTCTCGCGATTATCCCGCGCATCTTTTACCACATGAAGACAGGTCAAAATTAACCCTTGTCCCACAAAAAAGCCTGTTCCTGACCCATAGATTAACTTTAACCTGACAGTGTACGGGGGTAGAGATTCTGGGGTAAGCATTTAATCAATTTATCCTCCCCATTCCAGGGTAATTTTTAAATTTCCCTTTCCCTCACCTTCCACAATTAAAGCGGTTAGTTTACCAGATTTTACCCTGACTTCTACTCCAAATTCTACGGTAGCCTTTTTGGGTTTCACTTTATTGATCGTAGCAGCGATCGATTCAGTAACTGCCTCAATTGTATCAGCCACACTTTGAAAGTCAAATATTTGATCGGATACTTCCCGTTCACCACCGAAACTTCTCGCTTCCACTAACATGGTGACATTTTCTTTAACTTTCACTGAAATAATCTCAGATCTAGATTCTGGCATAAGGCTCCTCCAATGACCCGTTTATGGTTTTCTCGATTGCTTCTCGGACAAACTTATAGCGGAAGTAAAAAGGCTTATATATATTTCGGCACGGATTCCCATTATAATAAAAAGTATAGGTCAAATCGAGGGATTTTGTCAAGTCTTTTTTAGTATTAATCTATTTGTGTTATGCAATAGAGGGGGTTATAAGGAATGAAACCCCGATAGAGACAGACATTGCTGCGATTTTTGTCAATTGTTTTCGCTCTAGACAAACTAATCAATTAAGTCTCTTGCCAGATCAGGATTTAGTCAATTTATGCCCCTATATCGAACCATACCAAGTAACGAGGAACCTTCTTTTTCCTCTTCTTCAATCGCCGATTTCGGGACAATGACGACGTTAACCGATTCTTCTACTTCGTTGAATAGTTCTAAAACATATCCTTCCTCACCCCCCTTCGGATGGGCAACTATATCAACAAGAATCGCCGAATCACCCTGCTTAAGATTGTATTCGGGAACGTCGCGGGCTAGGGTCACTTCTTCGTATAGTTGCGCCATGGTTTATTTTTCCTTTCGGGGTTTGAGGGTGATAAATTGAAATTGATGATCTAGGTTTCGTTTTAGCCAAATCGTGACAACGGATAGGGGAACTTGATTACTGCTGATTAATTCCCCCTCGACTCTATAGAAGGTTCCGTATTCGTTGGTAAGATCTTCGATGGCGGGATTGGTTTGAATTAGTTGGATGAGGGCGGTTTTTAGTGCATCGGGATTAGCGAGGGTAAAGCCAGCGCGGGCGAGGTATTTTGATTTGTCATCTTTGGGGCGAAATTTGAGGAGATATTTAGTTATTTTATCATCGGGAATTAGGGAGTCGCTAGGCAGGTACATCGGATCGAGAGAATTTTGTTTGATTTTACCTTGAATTTAAGTTTTAATATCGATTAACTGATCAAGTGTATTAATTGATATTGTTTCAAGTTTTTTTTGGGGTTGTAATTGCAGAAAGTTTTTTGAAATAGTCTGGACTAAAAAGGCTTATATATATTTCGGCACGGATTCCCATTATACTAGAAAGTATAGGTCAAATCGAGGGATTTTGTCAAGTCTTTTTTGCCATTAATCTATATAATTGTCGGGTTGCTCACCAGTCATTGTCCTGAAAAAAATTATGCCCCGGTTTGTTAAACAAGCATATATGCAGCGGTCAACCGAGACAGCACAGGAGCCTCTCTTATTCTTTGTGTGATCAGGAGCCTCTCTTATTCTTTGTGTGATCAGTTTAACTTATATAGAACCGATCAATCTTTGTGTCCTTTGTGTCTTTGTGGTTCGTTCCAGTCGCTCGCTGGCGGGAATATATCTTATAAAATACATTTTACCCACCAAACCCAAGAGAGCCGACAGGAGGCAAAAAACGAGTTATTGGACAGAAAGAGGCGATGGGATGTTATTATTTAAAGCCGATTCCCCGGAAGCAGCCGAATTGATCATCGGGCAGCATCCCCTGGCGAATAGTAGTGGAATAGGCTATTAAAGGAGTGAACCCTGTGCAAATATTCACAACAATCCCCGGTTTACGCACTTTTTTGGCTGATTATCGCCATGATCACAGTATTGCCCTCGTGCCAACCATGGGCGCTCTCCATAAAGGTCATGCTAGTCTAATTCGACGCGCAGTGACGGAAGCGGAGGTAACTGTGGTCAGTATTTTTGTTAATCCTCTACAATTTGGCCCCACAGAGGATTTTTCTCGCTATCCCCGCAGCCTTGACAGCGATCGCCAATTGTGTGAATCTTTGGGAGTTGCTGCTATTTTTGCTCCCAGTGCGGAAACTTTAGGAATTGGTGATTCTGAGGAGATAACCGCAGTTGTTCCCCCGATTTCTCTGACTAGCGGGTTATGTGGTGCTTTTCGTCCGGGACATTTTCAGGGAGTAGCCACAATTGTCACGCGGTTGTTTAATATTATTGCACCGACGATCGCCTATTTTGGCGAAAAGGATGCCCAACAGTTAGCGATTATCCGGCAATTAGTCAGGGATTTAAATTTAGCGATCGAGATTCGCGCTTGTGCTACAGTGCGAGAAACATCGGGATTAGCAGTTAGTTCTCGCAATCAGTATCTATCGGTCACAGAAAGGGAAAAAGCGACAATTATCGCCCAAAGTTTGCAATTAGCCCTCGAAAGTTTTCGTTTAGGGGAAAGACGAAGGGAAAAACTACTGGCTATTGTGCAAAAAAATCTCGACAGAGTGCCAGAATTTCGCCCTCAGTATCTGGATTTAGTCCATCCCCAGAGTTTACAACCGATCGAGCAGATCGAGACAGGGGGACTGTTAGCGATCGCTGGATCGATCGGTCAAACCCGTTTAATTGATAATATTATCTTGCGTCAACGTCGGGCAGTTATCGCTATTGATGGACCTGCTGGAGCGGGAAAATCGACAGTAACGCGCTTAGTAGCCGAAAAATTGGGGTTAACCTATCTCGATACCGGTGCGATGTATCGCGCGGTGACATGGTTAGTGGTGAATTCCGGTCTGGATTTGTCCGCAGAAGCGGCCATCGCCGAGTTATTATCTTTAGCGAAGATAGAAATAATCCCGGCCGATAGTCCCGAAAATGTGACTATAGTGAAGATTAACGGGCAGGATGTGACTTTAGAGATTCGCTCTCCCGCAATTACCTCGCAAGTGTCCAGAATTGCCGCTCAAAAAGCGGTGAGACAACAGTTAGTCACCCTGCAAAGACAGATGGGAATATCGGGGGGAATAGTTGTGGAAGGTCGGGATATTGGTACTAATGTTTTCCCAGAAGCGGAATTAAAGATTTTCTTGACAGCGACACCCGAAGAAAGAGCCAGAAGGAGATTAAAAGACTTAGAAGCGCAGGGAAATGGGGGTATTAGTCTCGCAGAATTAACCCAAGAGATTGAAAAAAGGGATTATTTGGATAGTAATCGCTCCCTAGCACCCCTGCGAAAAGCCACAGATGCGATCGAAGTTAATACCGATCATCTCACTATTACAGAAGTCACGGAAAAAATCATTGCTCTTTATCATCAAGGAGAAGAAAATCAATGGAGAAGCCTCTAGTTTTTTTAGATACTGATGTTTTGATTTCTTATCTACGAGGAGATCTTGCCAGTGTGCATTTATTTGATCGAGAAATACTCGATCGCGTTTGTCTTGCTATTAATGCGATCGTTTTACAAGAGTTATTATTTTTGGCAGAAGTTCGTAATCATCCTGAAATAGTCGATCGGATTCAAGAAAAGGTGACTATCTTGGATTTTGATTTAGTAAAACTTGATCAATATTGGCAAAATGCTAGAGATATTCGCAATATTTTGGTACACTCGAATGATGTTTTAATTTTAAGTAGTGCCGCTAATTGTGATTATTTAGTTACCTATGATAAAAAACTTAAAAAAGCCTCTAGTTATCTATATAACTCTAAACCGATGGTAGTAACACCTGAAGAATTATTAGAGGTTATCGATCAAAAAAATATAGTCCCTTCTAGCCTCTCTTGCCAAGGATATAAATCCTCAAATTTCCCCTTAAACAAGGTGATTTAGGGAGATATTTATGAAGTTAAATTATCTGAATTTATCATCTATCTGTTTAACGGTAACTTCCTTGATAATTATCGGCAGTCCAGCTATATCTTTAGCCGATCATAGATCACCAATAACTTTAGCTGCTAGGGATTTATCAAACCAGCAACAGGGAAAAAAAATTATTCTTAATGGTCGTTCTTTGTCCGTACCTTGGCGACAGTGGACAGCAGCAAATAATACCAGAATCGCCATGGGTGATACGGGAGCAAGACAATTATTCGGCATGGATTTTCTTAGCACAAATGATCCAAAAAAGCAACCGATAAACTGGTTTAATTTACAAACTTTATCGGCTAATTTGATCAATTCCGATCGCTGGCTAGACGTTACGGATATTTTACTAAAAATGGGGGCAACAACCACTATTAATGGTGATAGTTTAACTATTAACTTTCCTGCTCCTCAGATTCAAGATATTCAGCTAGAAAATTATGGGGCAGTACAACGGATTATTATTCAACTCGATCGCCCGACCTTTTGGCAAGTTAGTCAGGCAAAAAATCAAGCAGTGATTACCCTAGAAGGAAATGCCCAGCAATCCCTTATCTCTAGGTTTCAACCCCAAACTATCAGCAACAGTAATCAAAATAACGATGAAGATGATCTAGGTAACTCTAATAATAACTTACCGACTCAGATCGCTTCCTTAGAAAATAATGGAGTGATCAGTCGTTTAAAAATTAACCTTCCCACTGCCTACGGATTACAGATCAGCAGTGTGGCTAATCCTCCCCGAATTATCATTGATTCTCGTCCCGATGCTATGGATGAAAAGCGCATTGTTTGGCAACCAGGGTTAATCTGGAATCAAAAATATATCCAGTTAGATCAAGATTGGTTCCCCGTGACTTGGTTAGAAATCGATCCCAGAAATCCTCAGATAACTATTAAACCGATTACCGCTAATTCCACCTCAATGCGCGGCACTAATCCCCTGATCACGATTAATAGCGAAAGTAATGCGGTAGCGATGATTAATGGCGGCTTTTTTAATCGTAATAATCAGTTACCTTTGGGAGCAATTCGTGTGGATGGCAAATGGTTATCTGGACCAATTTTAAACCGAGGAGCGATCGCATGGGATAATCGTGGTAAAATCAGGATCGATCGCCTCAGTTTAGAGGAAACCCTGATTACTGCCACCGGACAACGTTTTCCCCTAACCCAGTTAAATAGTGCTTTCCTGACAGCTGGCTGCAGTCGTTATACTCGCGATTGGGGAAGTAATTATCATCCTCTCACCGAGCGGGAAACCGGGTTAGTCGTTCAAGGCGATCGCGTGACGGAGAAATTAAATAATCTTTTGCCACAGGACAGTATAGAAGTACCAGAAAATGGCTATTTAGTCATCTGCCGAAAGACAGATATTAGTTTAAATATTGGTGAGACAGTCAACCTCGATAGCGTCACCCTACCGAGGGATTTTGCTAATTATCCCCAGATTTTAGGTGCAGGTCCCCTATTATTGCAGAATGGACGCATAGTTTTAGATGGAAATGCTGAAAAATTTAGTCCGGCATTCCAAAATCAACAAGCTTCCCGCAGTGCGATCGCAGTTAGTCAAGAAGGAAAAATTTTGCTAGTTGCTATCCATAATCGCGTCGGGGGAAGGGGGGCAACTTTAGGCGAATTAGCTCGAATTTTGCTGTTAATGGCGGCAAAGGACGGTTTAAACCTAGATGGGGGTAGTTCCACTGGAATAACCTTAGGGGGTTATCTGCTCGATCGCTCTGCCGTTACCGCCGCAAAAGTCCATAATGGAATAGGGATATTTTTATCCCCGTCTCCTTGAAAAGTGTGAAAACAATGGATAATAGCGACTGGATTAAACAATTGCTGCTGATGGGTATTGGCACCACTTCCATGGTGGCAGAAAAGATCAAAGAAGTGAGCGACGAATTAGTCAAAGACGGTAAAATCAATTCTGATCAGGCTAAAAACTTTGTCGATGATCTGATGACACAGATGAAGTCTGAACAGGGGAGCTTCGAGAACAACTTAGAACGCTATATTCGCCAGATTTTGCAGGATTTAGGGGTTCCCCGACAATCGGAAATGGACGAACTGCGGGGAAGGATTGATAGATTAGAACGACAGGTGAGAGACTTAGAGAATAAACTCTGGCGTTAGGGAACTATGAAATCAATGCGCGAAATCTTGCTCAGTTTTGCTATCATTGCGGTTTGTGGCTTATTTTTAATCGTTGCTTCCCTCTTTGGTGGAGGGGAAAAAGCCAATGCGATCGCCGCAGAAATCGATCCACCCCCTATCACTCAAACTATTAATAAGGAAATCATCTCCATGGATTTAGATCAAGCAGTTACCACCGATTCGGGACTAAAATACATCGATATCGTGGAAGGAACTGGAGAAACTCCCCAAAAAGGTCAAAAAGTAACTGTTCACTACACGGGAACCCTGACAGACGGCAAAAAATTCGATAGCTCCAAGGATCGCAATCAACCTTTTACCTTTACCATTGGAGTTGGTCAAGTGATCAAAGGATGGGATGAAGGAGTCGCATCGATGAAAGTCGGTGGACAGCGTACCTTAATTATCCCCCCAGAATTGGGTTATGGTGCGCGGGGTGCCGGTGGGGTGATTCCTCCCAACGCGACTTTACTTTTCGATGTGGAATTGTTGGGAGTTAAATAGGTTTTTCCTCTGATTTTTCACTTCTACCCGCATCGATCCTGAATGCGGGTTTTTTGACAGATTGCTGGAAGCTAAAGGCCAAATCAGGAAGATTTAGTAAATTCTAGACCGTTTTCGCTACCGTAACGTTCCATAAAACGCATAAAACGATCCCACTCTGCGGGAGAATTAAAAATAACCGTAGCTTCGATCGCCGTGGGTTTACCGTTGATGAATTTGCCTTTTACTTCCCTGGTGACGATTTCTCCTTCTTCATCGACGAGATACATCCCCGTGATTTCCTCGGTTTGTTGATCTCCCAGGATAGTCGGTTGATCAAAATAAAATTTTGCCGATCCCTTCTCTCCCGTTTTAGTGCGACTTAAGCGGATATCGGGAACAACTGGTTCTTTTAACCCCCTGGAAAACTGAATTTCTGCCATTACTTTTCTTTATCCTTCTCATAAAATAGACATTTCTAGATCATCTCACACCAAGTCGCAAGTAAAAAGCAGATGGGACACCATAAACTTAAAGTATCCACGGTAAACTCGCGGGGGTGGGTTTGACTGATGAAAGATCACTTGTAAACCTCTCCCTTCCCACTGATAACCAATAACTGAGATGAGATGGTTTTATTAGAAGCAGCGGTTCATTCTTCCCTACGCGCTTTTTTACGCGAACAAGGACGCTTTTACTGGTCTCATCATCTCACTATGGGGCGACTGGTGGCTAGAGCTTTACGCTTAAAACGGTCCTCTCTCATACAAACTGGAACTACTCTGTCCCGTTATTGTCTCAGTTATCTCACCCCGGCTCTTTTGGGTGATACACCTGTTCTGATTGTTGCTCCAGAGTCGGAAGTAAACCTACTGTTAGAAGTGGAAATCCCCCGTCTGCAAGCATGGTTACAAACTCAGCGAGATATCCTCAAAAGCGATCGCTTTCCCGCTAATTTTACCGGTTTACTCCTCACCACACCCCAACAATGGTTAGAGGATAAATTGGGCAATCTCGGTCATTTTCCCCAGAATATCGCCACTATAATCGATCGAGCCGAAGATTTAGAAACTTGTCTAGTAGATTATCTCACCGTCACCATTACTCCCGAACAATGGTCTGCTTTAGAGTCAGCATATCCCCAGCATAGAGAGTTTATAGACTTAATTAAAGCACAACTTAGCCAAAGTATTCTTGGTCATCCCATTAATCCCTATAATTGCTATCTCATTGATGCCAAGGAAAAAGAATATATAATTGCTCTCCTGCAACGCTTGCATCAAGACTTAACCACTGATTCTGTTTGGCAACTTTTAGCGGCAAAAATCCCCGAGCATAATTATCTCCTCTGGACATCAGTAGATCGAGAGCGAGAAGAATTTACCCTAAAAATCAGTCCTTTAGAGGTGGCTAGTTTTTTCAAACCGATTTGGCAGCAGCAACCCTTTGTTTTAATCGGCAGTTTTTTAGATAGCGAAAAATCCGCTAATTTATACCGTCAAAATCAGGGTATCGGAGATATTTTAACTCTAAAGTTTGCAGCCGATCGCGAAAGTGAATATATTCATTTATATCTACCCGATCGCATCAGCGCCCCCAATACCCCCGAATTTCAACCGATGTTATTAAAGCAAGTGCGGGAATTAGTTAGTGCTAATCATACCAGTGAACAACCGATAGTAATTCTGATTGAAGATGTTCCCCTCAAGGCACAAATTGCCACCCAAATGGCAGCCGATTACGGTTCGCGAGTGCAAGTGGAAAAAACCGAGATTAATAATAATACTATTCTCGTTTGTGGTTGGCAATTCTGGCAAACCCATCAAGAAAAATTTCTCACCCCCAGTTTATTAATTATCGCTACTTTACCCTTACCTTCCCCCGAAAATCCTCTTGTTGCTGGCAAAATTGCCTACTATAAACGACAACATCTCGACTGGTTTCGTGCCTATCTTTTACCCACAGCAGTGAGGGAAATTCAGAAATCTGTTCAGTCTCTCCGGGAGTGTCAAGGTTGTGTGGCTGTTCTTGATAATCGTGTCAATGCTCGCAGTTATGGCCGACAAATTCTCTCCGCTTTAGAACCCTATGCTAAAGTTAATTATCTCGATCAACAATTTTTTCAAGATAAAGATTAAATCAGTTATCAGTTATCAGTTATCAGTTATCAGATGGGGTGCATCTCAATTTTGTAGAAATATCTATATTACATTTGGGCGCACTGCGTGCGCCCCTACCATTGACGCGATAATATTATTGTAGGGGCGAATTGCATTCGCCCTCTTGGAATAACTTCTGCTGCTCACCAATATGTGAGAGAATGTCACCAATAAGAGATGCACCCTATCAGTAATCAGTTCACTGTTCACTGTTTACTGATCACTGATTACTGATAAAATCTCCCCCAGAGCCATATTTCCAACTGTCTAAATAACGATGATAAAGATATTTTTGCTTGTCGGGTAACTTTTCTAAAACAGGTTTTAAGCTGGTTGCTAAGGGATATAAACCACTATACAAAGCTAAATTAAAATAATGTCCTGTCCAATCGATAAAAGGACTGATACCCACTTGCGGAATCATCGGTAAAACTAATTGAGGATTAACCAAAGGCAAAGTTTTTGAGAGGGAAGAAAACTGCACCACATCCTGTAAAAACGGTTTTAATACCTCATCTCCCAACTTATTCATTACCCGAAAAACTCCACTCATTAAGTCATTAATTTGATTGGGATTAGGGTTAGCAGACATCTGGACACTCATGGTTTTTTGAAATAGCCACGTTACCGATATATTCGGTTGATAAGGTTGTAAAAGTGCTAAATCTTCTCGGTTTAAAGCATCGATTTGTAAAGCTTCCTCGATGGCAAAAGTTAGCCTTTTTAAATGCCTAACCATTGCCCCAAAACCACCAAAACTGACCGGAGATTGACTACCACTACTATCTCCCACTGCCAGAATTCTTGACCAGGGCATCTTTAAAGGACTTTGACGATAGGCAGGGAAAAAACCCGCTAGAAAACGCTGAAATTTTACCGCTTCTAAATCTACCTTTTGATACTCTGGCAGTAATCTTAAATACTCCTCCATCAAAAATTCTAAACTAAAGCGATCGGGATGGGTATCAAGATAGGTAAATAAATAAGTTGTCCGACCATCCCTAGCGGGAAATGCTTCCCAAAAGTATTGACATTGGTGCAAGATTGGGGTAAAAGAATAAATTAAATCACCAGTTTCATTACTGGGAAAACCCTGACCGCAACTACCCACCACTAAACAAACTCCATCGGGTTTTTCTCCTTTTCTTGCCTGTTTTGCAATTGGCGAAAAATGACCCATGGCATCGATTAATAAACGGGTTTTTAAAGTTACTTCTCCCGTTTTAACCATTACTCCATCGGGATGAATAATCCCCCCACTAAACCCCGAATTTTCTAATAACTTTCCTCCCGCTTGCAAAAACTTAGTTTTTAAAGTCTCTAGCAAATAAACCGGATTAACACCAATATTTAAAATATCTCTAACCCAAAGCTCATAACCTTGATAAAATCCCACCCTCCCAGGATTATATTCTGTCGCTATCGCTTGATTTAATTCCGCTTCGGTCAATAAATTTAACTCTAAAAAACTGCTTAATTCTAAACGTGAAATATTCCACTCCTGCTCACGACCGCGCAGAATACCTCTTTCTAATAATGCCACACGCCAGCCCCTAGTTTGCAAAGCAGCCCCGATGAAAATTCCCAGGGTTCCCCCCGCAATAACTAGATCAAAATCCGTCTCTCCTAAAGATTCTTGACTTTGATTAATTACCGTAGGAATAAGCGGATTTTCTAAACGCAAAGCTTGCCAAGTTCGATCGCTGGCTCGCAATTGTTGTAAACTCTGAGGAGATACTCGATCGAGTAAAGATGCAACTAAAGACATAATCTTATATCAGTTATCAGTTATCAGTTATCAGTTTTCAGTTTTCAGTTTTCAGTTCACTGTTTACTGACTGAACACTCAAAAAAGCACCCTTCTAGTCGTTTCCTAACAGTGGAGACTTGCTACCTCACCATTAAGATAACTGCTCTATACGAGAAACCTATTTAGATTGGAAAAACTTTTTCCCTTCTTCAATGAGTTTATTAATATCCTTGAGAGAAACTCCGAAAATTGCTAAAACTCCCGTAAAGACTAACAAGAAACCGATAAAACTATTCCGATCATAGAGAAATAACCCCACTAAAACGATAAAATAGGGAGAGAGAATTTTACTAATATTTTCAACTACAGTAACCACCTCTGGAGTAGGAGTCTCAACAAGATTAATATCGGTTTTATCCTGATCTGGTTCAAGATTTTGCTTAATCGAAAACATCACCTCCTGTAGGTCTTTTACCTCCGGTGGGTTCGGTTCCTTCCCTGGTTTGCCAAACATTTTTAACTCCCTCGCCAATTTATCTATACCATCTATGGTAGCCAAAAAAAGGGCAAGCGGGAAAAGCGCGAGCAGGTCGAGAAATTCTCAGGGCAATTTTCCTTATAACCCCCTCGGCCTCGGCTGCTATAATCAGAGGAACAACTCCCAAGTTCGTTAACGGTACAAAAAAACTATGAATACCAGTCCAGATCGTGTGATTATCTTCGATACCACCCTTCGAGATGGGGAACAGTCCCCGGGTGCCGCTTTAAATGTGGATGAGAAGCTAACCATAGCGCGCGCACTGGCACGACTGGGAGTTGATGTCATTGAAGCAGGTTTTCCCCACGCTAGTCCGGGGGACTTTGATGCGGTGCAGAAAATTGCCGGCAGCGTCGGCGGCGAAGCTGATAGCCCGATTATTTGCGGATTAGCCCGGGCTACTCAAAAAGATATCAAATCAGCAGCCGATGCGCTCAGACCCGCCGCCAAGCCCAGAATTCACACCTTCCTAGCCACATCTGATATCCACCTCCAATACAAACTTAAGAAGACTCGTCAGGAAGTTCTTGAGATTGTGCCGGAAATGGTGGACTATGCCAAATCCTTCGTTGATGATGTGGAATTTTCCCCCGAAGATGCCGGCCGCAGCGATCCGGAATTCCTCTATCAAGTCCTCGAAAGAGCGATCGCCGCAGGAGCCACCACCGTTAATATTCCCGATACCGTCGGTTATACCACCCCTAGCGAATTTGGGGCTTTAATCCGTGGTATTAAGGAAAATGTCCCCAATATCGACCAAGCGATTATCTCCGTCCATGGTCACGACGATTTAGGGTTAGCGGTGGCTAATTTCCTCGAAGCAGTTAAAAATGGCGCTCGACAGTTGGAATGTACCATTAACGGTATCGGTGAGCGTGCCGGTAATGCTTCCCTAGAAGAATTGGTGATGGCCCTTCATGTGCGGCGCTCCTATTTTAATCCTTTCCTCGGTCGTCCCCCAGAGTCCACGGAACCTTTAACCAAGATCAACACCAAGGAAATCTATCGCACTTCTCGCCTAGTTTCTAATCTTACCGGCATGATCGTGCAACCGAATAAGGCGATCGTCGGTGCTAACGCTTTCGCACACGAGTCGGGAATCCATCAGGACGGGGTGTTAAAACATAAACTCACCTATGAGATTATGGATGCAGAATCGATCGGTTTGACCCATAATCAGATCGTCCTCGGTAAACTCTCCGGCCGCAACGCTTTTCGCTCTCGTTTACAGGAATTGGGTTTTGAGCTTTCGGAAACGGAACTTAATAACGCTTTCATCCAGTTTAAGGAAATGGCCGATCGCAAAAAGGAAATCACCGATCGCGATCTAGAAGCGATTGTTAACGATGAAATCGATACGGTTCCCGATCACTTCCGCCTTGAATTAGTACAAGTGTCCTGTGGCAATAGTGCCCGGCCCACGGCCACGGTGACGATTCGCACTCCTGACGGTAGCGAGTTATCCGATGCGGCCATTGGTACAGGACCGGTAGATGCTCTCTGCAAAGCGATCAATCGAGTGGTGCAGATTCCGAACGAATTAATCTCATTCTCGGTGCGGGAAGTTACCGAGGGAATCGATGCTTTGGGAGAAGTGACTATCCGTCTCCGTTACGAAGGACGCACCTATTCTGCTCGCGCGGCCGATACCGATATTATTGTCGCCTCCGCTCGTGCCTACGTCAGCGCCTTAAACCGTCTCCATGTCGCACTGCAGCAGAAGGAAAAAACCCCCGAAATGCTACAAGTCTAGATAGGGTTTGCTGAACAATTTGGTCGGTGGGGTTAGGAGTCAGTTATCAGTTATCAGTTATCAGTTCACTGAGAAAACTCCCCACACCCCACGGTGCTATTGGAGAAAATCTTAAATTTGTCTCGCAAATTTCTAAAATGTTGCTAAGTTAATATTATGAGCTTGCGCTCTAACAATTTTAATACACTTGTATTGAAATTGGATTCGCGTAAAAGCAATGAGGGATGAAATTTGTCCGTAAGAATCCGATCAAATTAAATACAATAGCTAAAGACTAAAGGAATTAGCAAGGGCCAATAGGGATTATGTTCCTCTTGCCAGTGGGAACAGTTAACCCATCCCATAATTCCTTTGATACTTAGCTATCTGGTCAACACCGCAGACAAACCGGCGATCAGATTCCAGTCCTCCAGCCATTTACCCAATTTTTGCAGGAGCCAGATTATGAGTTGACCGAGCTAAAACAGCATTCCGTGTCGCTAAAATCGCATCGACACAAGGAAATTTAAGCAAAAATCTTCTCCCATTTGTTGTAATTAAAGCTACAATCGGAAAAGTCTTTGCCCCTCTCGGATTTGAGACACAAATTTGTTCAGTATCACCTAGATTGAGATTCGATCTTCTAGTTTTGCACAGAAGGAGCAAGAGGAAAACGGCATGATGCAGGCCCACGATGTACTAACCCTTACCGAGCCGCCATTGGATTTAGATTTGATTGACCTAGACGAAGACTTCGATGATGAGGATATCGAGTTAGAGCTAGAAGAAACCAGCGATAGCAACGATGGCAAAAAAACCCGCCGCCTTGCCAGCGCTCGTCGTCGCGACGCCGCTAGAAAAAAACCCTATACAGAAGATTCGATTCGGATTTATCTGCAAGAGATCGGCAGGATTCGGTTATTGAGAGCGGAGGAGGAGATCGAATTAGCGAGAAAAATCGCCGATCTCCTGAAATTAGAACGCATTCGCGAAGATTTTTGCCTCTATAGCGATGCTGAATGGGGAAAACAGGTTTTCCTGTTCGAGCGCATCGAAAAAATTATCGTTGAAAAATCGGAAAAAGAACCGAAACTATCGGATATTAAGGCTTATTTAGGTAAGACGGAGCTAACGGCTCCCCTGCTGGAAGAATGGCTGGCCAAATCAAAGGAATACTTATCGGCCTTTAAGCGTCGTTTGTACCATGGTCGTCGCGCTAAGGAAAAAATGGTACAATCGAACCTGCGTTTAGTGGTTTCGATCGCCAAGAAATACATGAATCGCGGTCTTTCCTTCCAAGATTTAATTCAAGAAGGTTCCCTCGGTTTGATCCGCGCCGCCGAAAAATTCGACCACGAAAAGGGTTATAAATTCTCCACCTATGCCACTTGGTGGATTCGTCAAGCCATCACCCGGGCGATCGCCGATCAATCCCGCACCATTCGTCTTCCCGTCCACCTCTACGAAACCATCTCCCGGATCAAAAAAACCACCAAGATTCTTTCTCAGGAAATGCGTCGCAAACCCACCGAGGAAGAAATCGCCACCAAGATGGAGATGACCATCGAAAAACTGCGTTTTATTGCCAAATCTGCCCAATTACCGATTTCTCTAGAGACTCCTATCGGTAAAGAAGAAGATTCCCGTTTAGGAGACTTTATCGAAGCGGATGGGGAAACCCCAGAAGATGAAGTTTCTAAAAATTTATTACGCGAGGATTTAGAAAACGTCCTCGATACCCTTAGTCCTCGCGAACGCGATGTGCTGCGGCTGCGCTACGGTTTAGATGACGGCCGGATGAAAACACTCGAAGAAATCGGCCAGATTTTCAACGTCACTCGCGAGCGCATTCGTCAAATAGAAGCCAAGGCCCTGCGGAAACTGCGTCACCCTAACCGTAATAGTATCCTCAAAGAGTACATTCGTTAATTTCCCGTCCTTAAAAAACTAGAAACTGAGTCTCATTGAGGCTCAGTTTTATTGTTATCTACACTTTCCTCGATCGAATTTATTATGATATGAATTAACAATAATTATAGCAGTTATCTTAATGATGAGGTACAAAGTTTTCCTTTTGGGGAGTTGCTCATCGATACCAAATTAGGTTAGACTTTATCTTGATGAGAAACACTATAAATATCTCATTGATTAGAATCAAGAAATGTATGATAATGTCTGTAAATTTCTCGCCGAAAATTATAGTCGTGACTTCGCCCAATGGTTATTAGGAGAACCCATCTCTTTCACCCAATTGAGTCCCTCGGAACTGTCTCT
>NZ_JAPZSS010000102.1:0-15464 GCF_027532015.1 Microcystis sp. LE19-131.1A
TCGATTGTCTATCTTTTGGTATTAATCTATTTGTGCCTTAAGTCCTTTCCTGTATGAATTTCAGCTACTTTTGAGCGTAGTTGCTCTCATCGAATTTTATTTTAAGTTAATTATTTGCATAACAATTCCCGAAGAGCCGTTTTTCTATCCTACTCTCACTATTTTAAAGTGATTCCAGATCTTGTTTATTTCTTAATAATTGCCTCTCTTGAGCTAAAGAGTTTTAATCAAGTACCTAGTTGAGATAACTCTCAGAAAGTAGACAAAATTGGACACATTCATCTTTAAATGTGGACATAGTTGTAACTTACCGATAAAAATAGCAGTTGATAGTCAACCAGCACTGAAAAAATTTACGGCTCTTCTGGTTTCTGTGTGGAAACGGGGTCTATACTGATAGTTTCTTCAGCAAAATAGTCCTAAAAGTCTTTCCCAGTAAGCATTTCATGATTCTATAAGCAAAAATTATCACACAAAGTCGAGAAGAGCCAAATTTACTTTATATTTGTTAGCATAGTGCCATTTTTGACATTCCAGTGCTTAACCTAATTTTTAGGACAAAATTATCCCAAATCACCCCTGGTAAAAACGATGATTTTCTTGCAGACAATTACAAAAATTTACTCTCTAGGGGAAGTGAAAATTCCTGTTCTTCGGGGCATAGATCTGGAAATTCGGTCAGGGGAATACGTGTCCATTATGGGAGCTTCGGGTTCTGGGAAATCAACCCTGATGAATATTATCGGCTGCCTTGATCGCCCGACGGGGGGACAATATATTTTAGAAGGCAGAAACTTAAAGAACTTGGACGATAACCAACTGGCTTATATTCGCAATCAGAGGATTGGCTTTGTCTTCCAACAATTTAATTTATTGTCCCGCTCCACTGCCCTAGAAAATGTCATGTTGCCGATGGTCTATGCCAATGTTCCCAAGCCAAGGCGTCGTCAAAGAGCGATGCAAGCTTTAGCTAGAGTTGGGTTGACTAATTATCTCCACAATCGGCCTAGCCAACTTTCCGGGGGACAACAACAGCGAGTCGCCATCGCCCGGGCCCTAGTTAATCAACCGGCTCTGGTGTTGGCCGATGAGCCGACGGGGGCCTTAGATACACAAACTTCCCAAGAACTGATGGATTTACTAACCGAACTCAATCAACAGGGGATCACGATTGTGATTGTCACCCACGATCCTGATGTAGCTGCCCAAACCAGGCGGGTTATCCGTCTTCAAGATGGCTTAATCGTTTTTTAGGATGTACTGGCCTCAATCCCTTCGTAAAGCGGTAATCGGGTCTAAATGAGCGGCAGAACGGGCGGGAATTACTCCTGCTAACAAACCAACGATAAAAGATAAGCCAAATCCACTGATTATCGACCAACCTGATAAGACAAAGGGAAATCGGAAAATCTGGGCGCTACAGAGGGCCACTAAAATTCCCGATAATACACCGATGCCGCCGCCAGTCAGGGAAATCATCACCGATTCCGCTAAAAACTGCTGGAGGATTGCCGAACGGGTAGCCCCCACAGCTTTGCGAATCCCGATTTCCCTGGTGCGTTCCACCACGGAAACTAACATGATATTAGCGATGCCAATACCGCCGACTACTAAGGAAATGCCAGCGATCGCCACCAGCATCACTGTAAACAAACCCACTACCGTGGTCAAGGTTTTGACCACATCTGTTTGGTTTCTAATGCTAAAATCATCGGCTTGAGCAGCGGCGAGATTGTGACGCTGACGCAAAAGATTAGTAATTTGATACTCGGCATTTTTCATCTGATCTTGCTGGTCAACTTTGACATAAATGCCGTTAACGGCCTTACCACTTAAAGAATTATTGCCCACCAGACGAGAAGACATATTGCTCAGAGGAATAAAGACCTGATCGTCGCGATCGATCGAACCTTCGGCACCTTTTGGCTCAAATACCCCAATAATTTCGTAACTATTTTTTCTTTCAATCCAAAGCTTTTTACCGATCGCATTGGTATCATCGCCAAAGAGTTCTGTTAACAGAGTCGAGCCTAAAATCGCCACTGGTGTCGCCTGTGCCATTTCTTCCTCGGTAAAAAATCGACCTTGGCTGAGTTCTGTATTTCTCGCTTTCATGTAGTTAAGATCGATTCCTACCACATTAGTGGCATGATTGACCTGGCCCGCTACCACGGGTGCCGGACGCTGCAGATAGGCGGAGACCACCTGTACACCAGGAACTTGATTTTGAATAACTTTGGCATCTTCCCAGATTAAGGTACTACTGGAACCGCGGCCGAGACTAATCCCCCCGGTTCTGGCTTCTCCGGGTAAAATTTGTAAAACATTAGTACCTAGAGATTGAATTTTTTGTTCGGTGGCTTTTTGTACTCCTTGGCCTACGGAGGTGAGGGCAATCACCGAGGCAATGCCAATAATCACCCCTAACATGGTTAACAAAGTCCGCAGTTTATTACTCCAGAGGGCTTCGATCGCTATCGAGACAATTTCGCCGATCCCCACGGGATGAGGATGATTAGCCTGAAGTATTTGTTTAGGTAAGTTAAGAGTCATTGAGTTCTATTTAATCTGGCTAAATATAGAGTTCTGATCGGATAAAACAGATATTTTCGACTTATTTGTCTTTTTTTGTCTATAAATTACCTTATTTACTGTTTCTAGAAGAGATTAGGCTGTATTGACTGCGGCTTTCCCGTCCGATAGCATTGCCTATAAAAACCCTCACCTAGGGAAATCAATCGCTTCGCCATACTTTCCCAATAAGATTTTAGCGAGATTTTCCTTGACCTGTGCTTCAATTTCGGAAAAGATGGGGAGTAAGGCCTTTTCTGCCCTGTGGAGTAGAGGGGGGATATCCATCAAACAATAGACTGTGATATTTGTTACTATTTATTAAGGGTCAAAGTTCCCCCTGTGTCAAATCGAGACAGATAAGACAATGATGCTCTGTCTCCTGTTGTTTCCCTTTGGGTTATTCAATGACTGTTGCGACTTCCGAAAAACTTCCCATTGACTGGGTGACTCTCATCTACATGGCTTTTATCCACCTAGTGGCTCTTTTAGCCTTCTTGCCTGGCAATTTTAGCTGGGGTGCTGTGGGAGTGACATTGATTCTCTATTGGATTACCGGGGGTTTAGGAATTACCCTCGGTTTCCATCGTTTGGTTTCCCATCGGAGTTTTAAGACTCCCAAATGGTTAGAATACTTTCTGGTTTTGTGCGGGACTCTCGCTTGTCAGGGGGGTGCGATCGCATGGATAGGTTTACATCGTCTTCATCATAAATATTCTGATACTGCTCCCGATCCCCACGATTCTAATAAAGGTTTCTGGTGGAGTCACATGGGTTGGATGTTGCACGAAATTCCTGCCGACGAAGAAATTGCTCGTTTTACCCAGGATATCGCCGACGATCCTTTCTATAAATTCTGTCAAAATTATTTTGTTCCTATCCAAATTGTTTTAGGCTTAATTCTCTATGCTATGGGTGGTTGGCCGTTTGTAATTTGGGGAATTTTTGTGCGCTTGGTCTTAGTTTTCCACTCTACTTGGTTTGTCAACAGCGCCACCCACAAATTCGGTTATGTTAGCCATGAATCCCACGATAATTCTAAAAATTGTTGGTGGGTTGCCCTCTTAACTTTCGGTGAAGGTTGGCACAATAATCACCATGCCTATCAGTATTCTGCCCGTCATGGCCTACAATGGTGGGAAGTTGATCTGACTTGGATGACCATTCGTCTGCTGCAAATTCTGGGATTAGCTACTAATATTAAGTTGCCTCCCACCACAGCAGTCACGACAGAAAGTTAGTTTTATCCAGTTGTTAAATTAAATCTAGCCGAACTTATGTTTAAGTTCGGTTATTTTTTCTGCTATTTGTGACTTTCCCTCACCTATAGGTGAGCAGCAGAAGTTATTCAAAGAGGGCGAATGCAATTCGCCCCTACAATAATATTATTGCGCCAATAGTAGGGGCGCAACGTGGTCAGTGAGTTTATCGAACTGCGGGCGCCCAAAATGTCCTATAGATATTTCAACCAAATTGAAATGCACCCAAATTATCCCTATTCTTCTTCCTTGTACACAAAAAGCAGAAGAGCCGAATCCCTTTCATTAATGTTGCTGCTGCCGAACATTGACTGGGGAAAGCGCAACCCATCGGGCCAAGAGCGAAGGATAACCAACCAAAAACGTAAACACACAGGGGAAATAAGAGGCAAAAAACCAGACCCCCCGCTAGACAGCCTAATCCATTGGCCTTTCTATTCGATTTCTTCTCTGTCACCATTTCTATCGCTGACTTTTTCTAACCCTTGCCACAAAAAAGTCAAAATAGCAACTTTTTTAACAAATATTTAATATTTACGCTGATGTGCCGGAAAGACCCCAGAGAACGTATATTAAAAGCTAATCCCCAAATTATAGTAAGTTTCTATGAAAAAAATCTCAATTTTAGGCTCTACTGGCTCGATCGGAACTCAAACTCTCGATATTGTCACCGATCATCCCGATAAGTTTCAAGTGGTAGGATTAGCCACGGGTAATAATATTCAACTACTATCGGAGCAAATTTGGCAATTTCGCCCGCAAATCGTGGCGATTAATAACGAAAGTCAACTAGAAGACCTGAAAAGCCTAATTTCCGACCTTGACTATACCCCGATTATCCTAGCAGGAAAGGAAGGAGTAATCGAAGTGGCCCGTTATGGCGATTCCGAAAGCGTCGTCACGGGAATTGTCGGTTGTGCGGGATTGCTGCCCACGATTGCCGCTATTACTGCCGGTAAAGATATCGCTCTTGCTAATAAAGAAACTCTGATTGCTGGCGGTCCGGTGGTGCTGCCTTTAGTGGAAAAACACCGAGTTAAATTATTACCTGCTGACTCGGAACATTCAGCTATTTTTCAATGTTTACAGGGAGTTCCCACTGGGGGATTAAAAAAGATTATTCTCACCGCTTCTGGGGGTGCTTTTCGCGATTTACCCGTGGAAAAATTGCCGCAAGTAACCGTAGCTGATGCCCTCAAACATCCCAACTGGTCTATGGGCAGAAAAATCACCATCGATTCGGCTACTTTAATGAATAAAGGTCTAGAAGTTATCGAAGCTCATTATCTGTTTGGTGTAGATTATAATGCGATCGATATTGTTATTCATCCCCAAAGTATTATTCACTCTTTAATTGAGTTACAGGATACCTCGGTTTTAGCCCAATTAGGCTGGCCCGATATGCGTTTACCCCTGTTATATGCCTTGTCTTGGCCCGAAAGAATTTATACCGATTGGGAACCTTTAAATTTAGTTAAAGCTGGTAGTTTAACCTTCAAAGAACCCGATCATCAAAAATATCCCTGTATGGGATTAGCTTATGCAGCCGGCCGCGCAGGTGGGGCAATGCCAGCAGTATTAAATGCGGCCAATGAACAAGCAGTAGCATTATTTTTAGAAGAAAAGATTAGCTTCTTAGATATTCCCCGGGTGATTGAAAAAGTTTGCGATCGCTTTGCGATTCATAACAGTTCTACCCCTAGCCTAGATGACATTTTAGCCGCCGATGATTGGGCGCGTCAAGAGGTATCTAACTGTCTGATTGCCAATCTGGTCTAGATAGTCTATATCCTGTAGGGATGTTAACTATAATGTCTCTACAGGTCTAGGATATAAAAATCACTAATTTCGGCTATTTTTTCTATTTAACTAGATTTATGATGATCATGACAAGAGTTGATAACCTTCAATAAACCTCGAAAATAAAGATTAAATTGCCTAAAATCAGGGTTTTCTTATTCTTTGTGTGATAAGTTTAACTTATATAGGATCGATCTTTGTGTCCTTTGTGTCTTTGTGGTTCGTTCTAGTCGCTCGCTGGCAGGACTGTATCTTAGAGTACATTTTACCCACCAAACTCAAGAGAGCCAAATCTGTAAATAGACCATTTAATTGACTATTATTCATTCTTAATTCTCCTGACTACTGACTCCTAACCCTAACAACAATTTTTGGTTTTTGCAATGAGATCTAATGACCCTGAAACTTTCTCAAAAATAAGATAAAATAAACAAGATAGCGGTTATTACGTTTAATTTTCTATGGTTACAACTTCTCTATCCCTCCCCGAAATCGCCAGAGAAACCCGTCAAGCGAGTCGTCAACTGGCTATTCTGACTAACGAAGAAAGGAATGAAGCTTTAGAGGCTATTGCTGAGGCTTTGACTGCCAATGCTGATAAAATACTAGCAGCTAATATCGCCGATGTTCAAACAGCCAAGGCGATGGAATTATCTCCGGCTTTATGTGCGCGTTTAGAGTTAAGTTCTGGCAAATTAAAAACCGCCATTGCCGGGGTGCGAGATCTGGCTAAATTAGCAGATCCTTTAGCTACTATACAAATTAATCGGCAATTAGATCAAGGTTTAATTCTGCGGAGAATAACCTGTCCTTTAGGGGTTTTAGGGGTTATTTTTGAAGCTCGTCCCGATGCTTTAATTCAAATTACCAGTTTAGCGATAAAATCCGGCAATGGCGTTATTTTAAAAGGGGGGAAAGAAGCGATCCGTTCTTGTCAAGCTTTAGTAACAATTATTCATCAGGCATTGAGTCAAACTAAAGTTAATTCGTCGGCGGTGCAATTGTTAACAACAAGAGAAGAAATTCAGGAACTATTAAAACTTGATCAATACATCGATTTAATTATTCCTAGAGGTTCTAACGAATTTGTTCGTTATATCCAAAATAATACCCGCATTCCTGTCCTCGGCCATGCCGATGGTATCTGTCATCTCTACATCGACAAAGAAGCCGATTTAAGCAAAGCAATTAGGATTACCGTTGATGGTAAAACCCAATATCCTGCCGCTTGTAATACCATTGAAACTTTATTGGTTCATCAAGACATCGCTAGACAATTTTTACCCGCAGTGGCCCGAGCATTAGAGGAAAAAAAGGTTAAATTATTGGGAGATGAAGCAACTCGTCAGATTATTAACGTACCATCGGCCACAGAAGAAGACTGGCAAACCGAATATAGTGATTTAATTCTGTCAATTAAAATTGTTGATAGTCTAGAATCGGCAATCGAACATATTAATTATTACGGTTCTCGACACACGGAAGCCATTGTCAGCGAAAATTTTAACACAGCCAAAACCTTTAGCGATCGAGTCGATGCCGCCGGAGTTTTTCATAATTGTTCCACCCGATTTGCCGATGGTTTCCGTTACGGTTTTGGGGCCGAAGTGGGTATCAGTACCCAAAAAATGCCCCCCCGTGGTCCGGTGGGATTAGAGGGATTAGTGACCTACAAATATCAATTAGTGGGAGATGGTCATATTGTCGCCGATTATTCTGGGGAAAATGCCCAATCTTTCACTCATAAGGATTTATAGTCGAGAAAAAAGCCGATGTTTACAGGATTAATTCAAGCCTTGGGAAAAATTCGGGTCGTGGATACTGATAGACTATATTTGTCTGTATCCTCTGATACAATTCTCAAAGATTTAATGATTGGTGATAGTGTGGCTGTGGATGGAGTTTGTTTGACAGTCGAGGAAATTCTCTCAGAGGGTTTTGTGGCCACCGCTTCCCCGGAAACCCTACAGCGCACTACTTTGGGACGAAGGATTAAAACAGAAACCAACGTTAACCTAGAAACCTCTTTGCGGGTGGGTAGTAAAATCGGCGGTCATTTTGTCACCGGTCATGTGGACGGAATTGGCTGTTTAGTCGAATCGATAATCGTGGCTAATTCGTGGGAAATGACCTTTGCTGCCCCTAGTTCCCTAGAAGAGCAGTGGAATAACTACATAGCTCGTTATATCGTCGGTAAGGGCAGTATAGCTGTTAATGGCATCAGTTTAACCGTGGCCGATTGTGATGCCTCCAGCAGCTGGTTTAAAGTGGCAGTCATCCCCCACACCTACGCTGAAACCAATCTTTCCCATTTAAAATTAGGCGATTGGGTGAATCTAGAAGGGGATATTTTAGGCAAATATGTGGAAAAATTGCTAGGAATGCGCTCTTATCACCCTCCTACCGAGATTAGCCTAGAATTTCTGGCTGAACATGGTTATTAGTTTTCCAGAAAAAGCCTTTTCAACATATAAATTTATTGGCAATTTATCCATTAATTTTAGTTTTAAAATTGCCAACCTTCCCGCTCCATTAAACCCTGAACATTGGTACAATCGATAGAAAAGTGTTGACAGACTGTGGGGATTTTGGGAGCATTAGGCTTCAAGGCTTCTTCGGTAATTACGCAACCGTCTTTTATCTTGGCACAGGCAATAATAAATGGGTCAGCCACTGGCTTTCCTTGTAATCTTGCTTTTTGACTCACTAAATCCTTAAAGTTACTTATAGAAAAAGTTTCAGCAATAAATAAAGTTTCCTGAGCAGTGGGTGGTAAAAATATTTGTTTATTGAAGTCTATCCAATCTAAAACAAATTGTTTATTATTGCCATATTCTACTTCTTTAAGCACTTTGCGTACTGATTTTAGTTTACCTTCTGACACAAGCAAATCGATTTTTTGCCAAACGGTAGGAAAACTTTTGGGAAAATAGTTTCCTAAAACCTTAAAACTACTTGTGTCAAAAATGTAAACCATCAAAACAGTCCTTTGTCTAATAAATATTGTTCAAGTTTTTCCACCGTAGCAACTTTTTTAATGTTTATATAATCAGCAACACGCTCGATATCGTATTGGCCTTGATAGTATTTATTGAACACAAGTTTTAGGTAATTTTCTCCCAAATATGTCGCCTGATTAGCATAGGGATTACCTCCAGATTTTTTATTTTTGTCCTGACTTTTTCCCACCTGCTCACTGTACCACTCGCTTACTTTAAGAGTATATTCTTTCTGGGAGATTAAGTTATTATCTAATAGTTTTCGTAAAACTACTTCTCGACTAACCTTATAATCACTGGAAATTTTCGAGATAATTTTATCGTTAACTATTGTTTCTCTAATTATCTCAGAAAAGACATGATTAGGAAGCAAAAACTCCGCAGCAAATTTATTACAAAATATCTCGATACTTTTATTTGCTCCCTGCAAACTATTAATATATCTATCGTCAGACTTAGTAATTCCATTAGTCTGCAAAAGAATATATGCTAATTCATGAAAAATGGTAAATATTTGTCTAGATTTTTCCGTGCTATTATTAAGATAGATGATCGGAAATTCAATATCTATCAAGCAAAATCCCGAAATTTCTCGCTGCTTAAAAGAACGCTTAAAAATAAAAATACCAGCTTCTTCCACGGCACTCCGCCATTTTTTTAAGGCAGTTTCCTGATCATTCCAGGTCAGTTGTTCTTCTAGAGTAACGTTTAAATAATTTCTGATCTGTTCGGCTAATATCCTTAAATCATCCCTAGAGCTAACCGCAATATCCTGAAAGATTTTCTTGGTACTAGGATTAATACCATTATTAATTTCCTGTAGCGACAATTGCATCGCTTTTGCTTGTCGTAAAGCATAGATAGTATCGGCGGCCAGGTTTTCGATTTCAAAGTCTGGCAAAGTTCTAAATTCTTGTTTTTCCTCCGCTTCTAGGGGAGGTTCTGGGAAAAAGAATAAAGCGAGAGGACGTTTATATATTTCTGCTAACTTTTCCAATTGACTATAGATAGGAAAGTCCTCTCCTGACTCCCATTTCTCGATAACAGAAACATCTTTTTTAAACTTGACCGCCACAGACTCAAGAGAATATCTCGCCCTTTCTCTTGCCCATTGGATTATCTTGGGATTAACGCCTGTCAGTTTCTCGCCCATCACTTTATCTTATCATCACGAGATAGAGATTTCTAGCTTGATTTAGATCATACAGTAGTTTTATTGTACTAAATAATCGGACAAAATAGAGACGATGTACCGATTTCTGGATAGTTCAGCGAGGAATTGATAACTTTTTCCTATATAAAAAACCAGCCGAAAGCTTGACATTAGCCAAAATACCCAGACAATGTTAAGTTAAATTAACCAATAGCCGAGGCTTGTATTTAAGGAAAACCCCTTATGGTAGCAACACCAGTTCAACAGAAATACGACATCAAAGATATTAGTTTAGCCCCCATCGGCAAACAGCGCATCGAATGGGCCGGACGGGAAATGCCCGTTTTGCGTCAATTAGCCGAACGTTACGCCATCGAAAAACCCTTTGCTGGACTGCGTTTAGTCGCTTGCTGCCACGTTACCACCGAGACCGCTAATTTGGCCATCGCACTCAAAGCCGGTGGCGCTGATGCGTTACTGATTGCCAGTAATCCCCTTTCCACCCAAGATGATGTGGCCGCTTGTTTGGTCGCTGATTACGGCATCCCCGTTTATGCAATCAAAGGGGAAGATAACGACACCTATCACCGTCACGTTCAAATCGCCCTCGATCATAAACCCCAGATTATCATCGATGATGGTTGTGATGTAGTGGCCACCCTAGTTAAAGAAAGAAGTCACCAATTACCCGACATTATCGGTACTACCGAAGAAACTACCACCGGTATCGTCCGTTTGCAAGCCATGCTCAAAGCCGGGGTGTTATCCTTCCCCGCAATGAACGTTAACGACGCAGAAACCAAGCATTTCTTTGATAATCGCTACGGTACAGGTCAATCTACCCTTGATGGTATCATTCGCGCCACCAATATCCTTCTTGCCGGTAAAACCGTGGTTGTGGCTGGTTATGGTTGGTGTGGTAAAGGTGTGGCTATGCGGGCCAAAGGTTTAGGTGCTAATCTAATTGTCACCGAAATTAACGCCGTGCGTGCCATTGAAGCGGCGATGGACGGTTTCCGGGTTATGCCCATGGATGAAGCCGCTAAAGAAGGCGATATCTTTATCACTGTCACTGGTAACAAGCACGTTATCCGGGCCGAACATTTTGACCTGATGAAAGATGGGGCGATTGTTTCCAACTCCGGTCACTTTGATATTGAAATCGACCTGCAAGCTTTAGGCGCAAAAGCCGATAATGTCAAGGAAGTTCGCAACTTTACCCAACAATATAGACTAAAAAGCGGTAAATCCGTCGTTGTTATCGGTGAAGGTCGCCTAGTTAACCTGGCAGCCGCCGAAGGTCATCCTAGCGCCGTTATGGATATGAGTTTCGCTAACCAGGCGATCGGTGTAGAATACTTGGTTAAAAATAAAGGTAAATTAGCCCCCGGCATCTACTCAATTCCCTACGAATTAGACCAAGAAATCGCCCGCTTGAAACTGCAAGCCATGGGGATTGAAATCGATACCCTCACCGAAGCCCAATTAGAATATATCAACTCCTGGACTTCCGGAACCTAATATCAGTTATCAGTTATCAGTTATCAGTTATCAGGAGTCGGTCGTCAGGAGATTGCTTTTATTTATTCTTGCCACTCCCCCACTCCCTTTTTTTTACTTTAAAACTGTTTTCTAAATCCTAAAAAATATGACTGAATGGATTACAAATACAATGACTTCTATGGGCTATTTAGGCATAGCCCTATTAATGTTTTTAGAGAATCTTTTTCCTCCCATTCCCTCGGAATTAATTATGCCTCTAGCGGGTTTTACCGTCCATGAGGGACAAATGCAATTTATTCCGGCAGTGGTAGCGGGGATTGTCGGAACCGTAGTCGGAGCGCTACCTTGGTATTATCTCGGTCGGGTTGTGGATGAGGAAAAAATTGAAAAACTAGCCGATAAATACGGCAAATGGATTACCGTTTCCGCTAAAGATATTCAAAAAGCTAATCAATGGTTTAACCGTCACGGTAGTAAAGCGGTTTTACTCTGTCGTTTGGTCCCCGGAGTACGAACTTTGATTTCCCTACCCGCCGGGATGAATCACATGGCGATGATTCCCTTTTTAGTTTACTCCACCATCGGCACGACTCTCTGGGTCGTTTTTTTAACGGCAGCAGGTTACTTTTTAGGGAAGAATTACCCCCTTGTGGAAGAATATCTGGCTCCGGTCTCAAAAATAGCTCTACTTGTCCTCGTTATCTGGTTTATCCTCTGGATTATCCGCAAACGTAACCGCCGGTATGAGTAAATGTTGATCATAGGTGGTGCGTTACGACGGATTGTCACCTTCGAGTCACAGCAGCAATTTTTGCCGTCTAACGTACCCTACGTTTTACTGTATCAGACTTATCTGAAATGACTATATTTTGTGAAAAAGCAATAAAATAAAATCATGAAAAAGCAAATTATGTCATTTTTAAGGCTCCTCTTGGGATTTGGTCCATGGCTGGCTTTTCTTTTTATTGCCCACGGTAGCTTATTTCGTCTTAAATTAGCATTGATTATCGCTTTAGTTCTGAGCATTATCATGGGCGTTACTCGGTTGCACCGAGGGGTAACTTTATGGGTGGGGTTGTTTTTCTTTTCCTCCGCCTCGTTAGCCGTGATTGTTTTCAATAATATGTGGGTTGTCAAACATATAGGGCTTGGAGCTTCTGGTTTACTGGCTATCTCTGCCTGGCTGAGCATAATTTTCGGCAAACCCTTTACGATAGAATATGCTAAACAAGAAGTTGATCCCTCCCTGTGGAACAATCCAACTTTTATCAAAATCAATATGATCATCAGTTCAGCTTGGGGTTTAACTTTCACAATTAACGCCATTTTAGCCTGGGGAAAGATGGAAAAACTTATCCTTCCTGAACTGGGTTATGAAATTATCAGTTATTTCCTTTTGATTACAACGTCAGTATTCACAAGTTGGTATCCTGATCATGTCCGAAAAAAAATTAAAAATACTCCTCATAGGTAGTGGACTGTTTCAGCTAAAATAGGGCAATAGATTTCGGCTTAAAGTCTTAGATTATAGAATTTATAGCATTTTTCTAATACACCAAATTAACTGAAACAATCCACTCTGTTTTACTACTAATCACGCCGGCTACTCAAGAGGGCCGTGATCAGCAAATAGGCCAACGTCACCCCGATACTGATTTGGAAGGAATAGGGAGCGGCGCGGTATCGATACCAACTAGAAAAAGATTCAAGAATTCTCAGGGTGAACAACACCACCCAATTTAAGGAAAGCATTAGGAGGTAAAAAAACGCCCCGACTCCCAACGACTGCACAAAACGATTTTTTAATAAATCCATAGCCCTAACCAAGTTAACTCGAACTCTTACAAATTAATTATATGTTATAATCATGGATTAACTAATTTTCCCAAAAAAATTAGCATTACTTTTCTCCATCAATACTAAACACAAGCACGATACTGAAAATGATAGGAATTGTCGGTAATGCCTCATCCTCAGAAAAGGTAAACTCAACTTTACTAGGCATGAGCAGATGCCCCTTGGTCATCCTGAATCGTCTGCCCCAGTCTAACGCACCCTACTGGACTGTTTCAGCTAAAATAGGGCAATAGATTTCGGCTTAAAGTCTTAGATTATAGAATTTATAGCATTTTTCTAATACACCAAATTAGCTGAAACAGTCCACTACGTTTTACTACGTTTTACTGCTTATAAAGGGGCAAAAGGATAAGAATATACGAGGTTTTAATATGCCAACAATTAAACTACGTTCTCAGATTGGTAGAGATGGAATCTTACATTTAGATATACCGTCCGATTTTAAAGAAACTGAAGTAAATGTTACAGTAACCGTTGAAGCGGTTCAAGAAGTCAGTGAAGATTTAGCAAGTAGAAAAGAGGAAAGAAAACCTCGCTATAATGCTTGGGGCAACCCAGTAGTAGAGCAATCTATTACCCAAGCTATTTCAGGAATGCGCCACCTTCAAAAAACTGTAGCTTTACCTAAAAGTGAAATTCGTGCCATGCGAGAAGAAGGGAGACGGTTTTGATTGAGTTCGTTTTAGATTGTTCGGTAGCAATTAGCTGGTGTTTGGTCGATGAAGATAACGATTATGCTAACGCAGTATTAGACATAATGCCAAACGCCGAAGCATTTGTTCTCGAAATTTGGTCTTTAGAGATTGTCAATAATCTCCTAGTCGCAGAAAGAAGAAATCGGATGACGGTCGAGCAAACTCAAGCATCGATTAATTGGTTACAGTCTTTACTTATTACTATTGATTCTTTAACTTCAGTCCAAGCTTTTGGCAGGACTTTAACACTAGCAAGAGAACAAAAATTAGCTTCTTATGATGCTGCTTACTTAGAACTTGCTTTGCGCTTAGATTTACCATTGGCTACCAATGATAAGCAATTAATAGATGCAGCATTACGCTGTCAGGTAGAATTACTTAATCCCGCTCTAAATTAAACAAAGTTAGTTTTATCACCCGAATATTCCTTGGCTTGGTGGCTCTACCGTACTTGTGATGATAATATATAATGATGGTCTATGACAGAGAGAGACATTAAATACTGTTTGGTATTAGGAGAAAAGCTGTGCCACTGATTAAAATACCAAGGAATTATCTGATTGCTGAGGATGAAAATTTTATTACAGCAGACGTGCCAGATTCACTGCTTCAGCTTTGGCAAAAAGATTATCAAAAGGTGGTTAAAGCCAAAGGTATTCTTAAGGATAAAAACGCGGCAATGCTATCTCATGTAGAGTCTCTTCGTCGGGAGTGGGATGGATGAAATACGTCTATGATACCAATATTTTTATTTATTATTTAGCCGATGATGATCTAGTTACTTCTTTTTTCTCCCCAGCTTTTTTGAGTTTGCATCAGATTTTTATCTCACCAATTGTCAGAATTGAGTTACTCAGTTTTCCTACTTTGTCTAAATAAAGCAAGATACAGAGTATTTTCCAACAAAATTTCAGCAGCAGATAATTCTTCTTTAGCTAGACTTAGTAATGTTTGAATGCGGTTCATAAAGCTATACCTTCTCGGCGAATATTTTCTAATAAAGGAGTATCTTTACATAAAAAGTCTTCTTCAGATATGGGCAAAACTGAGATGAGTTGATCGTATTTAAGGTTAATTTGATTTTTCACTTCTCCCATACGGAAAATTTCATCTCCAGGAGAAACTGGACTTTTTAAAATTACCATGATATCAATATCAGAGTCTTCTGTTGCATCCCCTCTTGCTTGAGAACCGTACAGAACTAAGTTTATTAATTTATCGCCATAGATTTTTTCTAGTGCTTGGCGAAATTCTGTGATGATTTTTTCAAGTTTTTTCATAATTTATCAATTTTAGACCTTCAAGCTATTTTCCCCAAACTTTAGCCCCATCTTCTTGCGGTTTGTCATTAGCTATTTTTTAACAAAGCCTCCCCTTTTGAAGTCAATTCCCAACGATCACGCGGCGATTCTTTTTCCACATAACGTTTGACTAAGCCTAGCTGGGAAAGATTTTTTAAGACTGTCATCATATCAGGTTCTCTAGGAACATCTCGGCGGGAAAGTGCGTTAGCTAATTCGTACCAACTCCATTTTCCTTTTCCTTTTTCAACTAATTGGAGAAGCACCAATTCAAGTTGGGTTAACTGTACGGTATCTTTCATGATTAATCCTCTATACTTGGGTGA